>JBARBI010000013.1:0-7907 GCA_049792875.1 Candidatus Sulfotelmatobacter sp. | reverse complement strand
TATCCCGGCAAGAACCTGGGAGCCTACGGCGAGGGCGGCGCGGTGACCACCAGCAACGCTGAGTATGCGCGCACGATTCGCATGCTGCGGGATTGGGGACAGGACCGCAAGTATCATCACGTAATGCACGGATTCAACTACCGGATGGAGGCTTTCCAGGGCGCAATTCTGCGCGTCAAGCTGCGCCATCTCGAGCGCTGGACCGAGGCTCGGCGGGCAATCGTGGGCAAATACAACCAACTCCTGGCGGGCTCCGGGGTGGAACGGCCTACGGAGATGCCTTGGGCCCGGCACGTCTATCACGTCTACACGCTGCGGACTGACGATCGCGACGCCCTGCACGCGGCCCTGCAAGCGGAAGGCATTCAAACGGGTATTCACTATCCGGTACCGGTTCACCTCCAACCCGTCTATGCGGACCTTGGATATGCGCGACTCAGTCTCCCGGAGTCTGAGAAAGCTGCAGATCAAGTCCTCTCCCTGCCACTTTATCCGGAAATGACGGACGATCAGATCGGGAGGGTGTCGGAGGCGTTGACGGGCCTTGCGGCAACACGGTAAGAGAGATCTGTCGAGGCCGGTCAGTGTTCTCGTAACGGGAGTCGGGGGACGCCCGGTTGGCCATCAGGTCCTACCGGCGCTCTCGCACGCGAGTAAGGAGTACCGGTGCGCAACTTCCGCAGATTGCGTCCTGCGGAAAAATTGCACCGGTTCGCGGTGACAGCGGTCGAACTACCCCGCCCGGGCGGTAATCAGTCCACGTTCTTGCTCGGGGGTGCGATGACTTGCGCAGGCTGTAGTCTTTTCTTCTCTCTCTACAGATGACAAGTATCCCTGTCAGAATAGAGTCACCCATCACGCTGGCTAATTCAGCAAAAGAAGGGAAGAATGGAGCGTCTGTCCTCTTTCTACTGGCAGACGCGATCGCACCCTAGCCGCATAAATATGGATCCCCGCAGGCCGATCCACGTCCTAACTCTGACGCCGTTTTATCCCTCGCGGAACGACGACGCGAGTGGTTGCTTTGTCGCCGAACCGCTCGCATGGCTCGCGAGAGTGGATGTCCGCAACACGGTGTTCGTGGTGCAACCGCTCTATCGCGGAAGGCTTCGTGCGAGCGACTCTGCGGAGCCGGCCGATTGGCTTCGTCATTTCGCGTTGCCGGGAGGTTTCGGACTTCCCGTTGCCGGTGCTTTTGTCTTCGCCCGCATTGTCGGGAGAGTACGGGCACTTCATCGCTTAGAACGGATTGACCTGATCCATGCCCACGCATCGTTGCCCTGCGGCCACGCGGCCATGCTACTCAGTCAGGAACTGGGCATCCCGTACGTCGTGTCCGTCCACGGCCGCGATGCTTCTTCTACGGGGCAGGTTAGGGGGCGCGTCGGAGCATGGTGCCGTCGCATTACCCGGCGAGTGTACTCTGCATCGAGTCGCGTGATCTGCGGGAGCGAAAGGGTCCGCGAGCAGGTGCTGGAGGGCATGGGCCGCAGTTGTCGGACTTCGGTCGTATACAACGGCGTGGATCCCGAATTGTTTTCCCCAGGCGACGAGCCATCTTCCGAGTCGCCCGTCATCCTCAGCGTTGGGAACCTGCTTCCAAGCGAGGGACACGAACTCCTGGTGCGTTCGGCGTCTTCGCTGGCTTCCGAGTTTCCGGCGCTCGGTTGGGAATTCATAGGCCACGGACCAGAACGCTCTCGCCTGCAAAACTTGGCTCAGAGGCTAAAAGTCGACACACGTTTCCGCTTTCTCGGAAGCCAATCTCGCCAACAGGTTGCCATAGCAATGCGCAGATGCACGGTGTTCGCGCTGCCCAGCGGTGAGGAAGGCTTGGGGAACGTTTATCTGGAAGCGATGTCCACAGGCAAACCGGTCATCGGTTGCCGTGGCACGGGTATCGCGGAGATTATTCAGCACGGCTCCAATGGCTTGCTCGTAGGGTCGGACAACGAGAAAGAACTGACTCTGGCTCTTGCCATGCTTCTGCGCGACGAATCGTGGTGTCACAATCTTGGGATGGCTGCACGCGACACGATTTTGGATAGGCTCACGCTAGCCCATCAGGCGGAAATCCTAGCGCGGATCTATAGGGAATCCATCGCGTGAGTCTACGCGCCTCGCCGTTCTACCGAAATCGGGTACCACGATTTCGGACGAACATCCTCGTCGAAGAGTCTCCAAATGTGCGCTCGATACAAGGATCCGCCGGGACTGGCCGAAGTGCGTCACGGAATGATCGTGAAACCAGCTAAGTCTCTCAGAATCAGTTCAGGCTGACGCAAAGTCTGCACTACATTTTGAAAGTGATTTCAGACGTTCCGGCAGACTGAGACCGAGTTGGTGCAGCAGGGATTTCTGTTCGGCCGTGGGTTCGGTAATTCGGCGGAGCCGGATGTCGCGTCCATCGGTGGTGGGCAGTACGATGTCAGCACTCTGCAACGTGGACAGCAACGCCAGCGTTTTCATCGGCGATAACGGTTGCGCGTTGTCCACTCCGCGGGCCGAGGATTGTGGCGCGATTGCCAGTCGGCGCTGGAGCACATGCTTCAGCGTCACCCACAAGGCATAACCGAGAAAGGCCATCAGGACGTGGGCCTTCACCCGCGGCTCCTTCTGATGAAACAAAGGCCGAATCGAAAGCTCGCTCTTCAACGCGCGAAACGAAGCCTCCGCTTCGGTCAGTTGCATGTACATGGACCTCATCTGCTCGGCCGAATCGGCCTGCAGATTGGTACGCTAGCATGTAGGCGCCTTCCCGCAAGTCCCGCCACGCCTCCTTATCTTTTTTCATTTCCCGCACCAGACGCACGCCGGCGGGTGTCTCGCGCAGAGTGACGGCGAACAGATCTTGGCAGCAGTGCTGTGCCTGGCCGCCGATTGGTCTGAGTCCACGTTTTGCACAATCTTCCTCGTTGTACGCATGGACTCGGGCAGGTATTCTGAAGCTCCCCGTGGCCGCGAACCAACAATTGGCATTGCTGGAAGACTTCGAAACCTCAAGGCCGCCCAACCCTCTTTTCTGTCACCAGGAGTTTTTAGAAAAGCTCGCTGAGCATGGCCGCGATGCGATCGGGAGGCGAGCTGCTTTTCTGATGCAGCGTCTGTCGGTGGATATCCGCCGCTTGCACTATAAAGCAACAGTCGGCATTAACCGCGGCTGGCGGCGATCGCGGCTCTGTGGTAATCACGGCAGTCATTTCTATGCATGGTGGGCTCCGAAAAACGCTGTACCGCTGAAGGAAGCTGGCGAGTTTTCCGACATCCCCGACGGCGCGATTTTCCTGCGCGACATCCGCCATCATGACGATCATTCCCGATTGACGCCGCAGTCGTTCCGTACGCACTACATGCCGGTGACGGTCCGTGATCTGCGGCGCGAGGAGTACGCGCCCCTACCTTGGACGCAACCGCAGGAGCGTTTCGCATCGGGCCGGCAAGCAGTGCGACTTCTCAAGGGTCATCCTGGTTCGGGTAAGACCAGCGCTCTTTGGCACGCCGCCGATTCGGCAGCTGCGGAGCACGTGCTCTACGTGACATATTCAGGTGATCTGGCCGCGCTGGCTCGTGAGTACTTCGACCGGTTCTGCTCCTCGCACAAACGCTTCTCTGTGGTTACCTACTCCAATCTGATCCGGCAAATACTTGGTTCGGACGCACCTGTGGTCCCTGGCGGCAAAGCCAGGCAGCGCTTTATACGCGACTTGGCACCTTTTGCTCATACTTTGGGTGCCTGGGCATATTGCCAGACGGCTCTGTACGACGAACTCCACGCGCATCTCGCTGGAGATGCCCTTCCCGTTGCCGTCGGTCGTTTCGCTGCCTGTAATCACGCGCGCGTGCCCGACAAGGCATATCGGGAGCGGCGCACGCGGTCGCTGGGTCAAGCACCGGTTATCGCCGTGCTGGAAACCGCAGCTCGCCTTGAACGCTTGGATGCGAGCACTTTGGCGGAGCGCTATTTTCCCGAACTTGCGCTTGCCTGGCAGGCTGTCGAAAGACTACGGAGTAACAACTCACGCGCGCGCCCCACGGCTGATTCCGGGCTGTTTGATTACGACTGTATTGCGGTCGACGAATGCCAGGACTTAACACCCCTTGAAGCTTGGCTGATCGTCGAACTCACGACCCTGGCCCGGCGGCGAAAACGCGAGCCTGTCCCGTTGCTGCTCGCGGGCGATGAAGCGCAGACCGTGCGTCCCACGGACTTCGAATGGGGTTGGCTGAGCGATCTCCTGCATGCGCAACTTGGTACGCCAGCAGACTACAGACTCTCCGCCAACCTGCGCAGCCCGCGCCGTATCGCCGGGCTGGTGAATCGGGTTTGGGACCTGTACGCTTGCGTGGAGAAACAGGAGCGGCCGAGCGGTTCTGGTTATGCAGAAATCGAAGACGACGCCACCGACCAGATGCTTTACTGCACCGCCACTGTGGGGCCTGAGTTTAACGACTTGTTGACCGCGCTTTCCACACGCGAAGGACTGGCGATCATCACGTTGGAAGAGGGGGTTCCGGACTACGTTCCGGAAGCAGCGCGCAAGGCTGTGCTTACAGTTTCCGAGGTGAAGGGGTTGGACTTTCACTCCGTGTGCGTGCTCGACGCCGGTCGTCATATCGAGCGTGTGCTGCGCCAGGATTGGCGTCAGCGGGCCGACTCGGATATTGCAGATCTCCGGAAACGACTGGCGATTGACCAGCTACGTGTGGCTGTAAGCCGTCCGGCGGAACGGTTGATCTGGCTCGACCTGGACCCGAGTGACAAGATTGTCCGCCAGAGCATCGCGTTTCTCAACGGCGGGCCAGTAGAAAGCGGAGTTTCGTCGTGTGTTCCTGCGGCTCTGCTCAAGGCTCTCGAGGAAGACGAACTGGATCTTGAGGAGCGCGTGCAACGTTGCCAGGCGGATGCCCGGCAATATCTCCAGGTGAAGCCGGAGATCGCCTGGTCGCGCGCGCAGCAAGCCGTCACCCTGCTTGGACCGCTCAGTTCGCCGGTGGCAGTGACAGATCAGGCGGCACGCGATGCCGCTCATCTCACGCTGGCCGAAATCTGCTTCACCTTGGGTCTTCGCAACACTCGCCTAGCTCCTGAACTGGGCAGACCGGATCCGTTCGCAGAGGCGTGCCGGGCTGCAAATAACGCGCGCCGCTTTGGGCTGGCCACGATCATGGACGCGATCGGACGCGTTCATCGCTCCGGGCCGGACAATCGTCTGCAAATGCTGGGAGAGTTGGCCCAGGTTCTTCCCCGGCTTAAAAGCGAGATTGAGCCTTGGCTTCTGATGGAGATCACCCCCAAGGCCAAGAGTTGGATTGAGGAACTGGAGTTCGCCCTCTGCAACGGGCACAATGCGGCTATCCTTCTGCGTGTGTTGCCGCCATTGTACGAAGCTCTGGAGGTGCCGGACCGCGTTGCTCGCACGCGGCGCCTGCAACAACGCGCGATCCAGTTGCTCATCAAGGACAAGCAGTACGCGGCCGCACTCGCCGAGTTGCGTGCGCAGCCCGAGCGTCAGCCGAAGCTGGAGGCTCTGTGCTTGCAAGGTGTGGGTGATTTACGCGGTGCCGCGCAGTGCCATGTGACGGACGGAAATCTCAAAGAGGCGTTGCTCTGCTACCGTACGATCCCCGATCTGGCTGAGGCCCTCAAACTGGTCGGGGAGATTGGCGAGCACCCTGCGGCAGAATCCCTGCAGTGGATCGCCAAGGTGCAGCGATTAGTGGCGGAGCGACCGGAGAACTTCACCAAGACGGTGACCGCCGCGGAAAAGAAGCTGCTACAGGAATTGTTGGAGAAAGCTCTGGGTGTCAGCCGGCCGAAAGCAGCTCCGCGCAGGGCCGTCAAGAAATCCGAGGTTCCCAGAAGGCGAGTTCCAGGGAAAATCAGAGGCGATGGGAACTCCCCCTTCTGAGTCGCTAGTGCATCTAACCAAGTTCTTGTCGCACGGCTTTTACCGACGCACTGATAGTCCGCCAGTCTTTGAGCCCTGTGTTAGGAAGGAGGGCTGTCACGCGAGAAACGGAAGGACACTTGCCCTCAAATTGAAGGTTCCGCACAATCCGCCGAATCTCTTGAGACAGTTGCTCTTTTCTGCGCCGCGAAGTTTCGCTTCGGCTCCGTACATACCGTGAACAGATCCGGTTCCGTGCGGATGACGGGGAGCGGTTCGGATACCTTCATCAATATCGGGTTTGAGACGAGCTCTCGAATTGTGGCCTTACGTGTTTATTGTGGTTTCGATCGCGGGCTTCGACTATATCACCATGGATGCTGCCCGATGACCAGACTTCCTTGCAGGGCTGGTAGTCACCGGGGCCGTGACCATTCAAAAGACCGTCAGCCTGAAAACATCGCATTCTCGCGCAGTTGTGTCACTGTTCTTGGAATTTTGCGCTCGTCAGAATCAATCTATTGCTCTTTATGCTCGTTTAGGCATAAGATCGCCCTGCATCAAGCCCGTCGTTTAGATCGGAAGCACCAGGGCAGACCTCGCGTCCTTTCCAGAAGACGTGAAGGATGCGATTGGCTACGCTCTCTACATAGCGCAACGTGGTGAAAAGCGCCCATATGCTAAGCCGCTCCGGGGCTTTGGCGGAGCGGGGATCCTGGAGATCGTGGAAGACCATGCGGGCGATACCTATCGCGCCGTCTACACAGTCCGCTTGGCCGGTCGTATACGTTTTACGTGTGTTTCAGAAGAAATCAAAGCGCGGAATTAAGACGCCGAAAGCGGAGAGTGAGCTAATCAAATCGCGTCTCAGGCGAGCCGAAGAAGAACACGCCAGATGGCTAGAGGCTCAGAAGGGATAGCAGACATGAGCAATCGAATTGAGGTCGAAGAAGGCAGCGGGAACGTCTTCGCCGACATCGGTCTACCCAACCCCGAAGAGCGTCTCGCCAAGGCCGACCTTGCGATCCGTATTGGCGAAGCCATTCGCGCGCGGCGACTGACCCAAACTCGCGCCGCGCACATCCTGAGGATCGATCAACCCAAAATTTCACGCCTTTTGCGAGGTCAGCTATCTGCTTTCTCCACCGAACGACTTATGCGTTTCCTAACCCTGCTTGGCCGAGACGTTGAGATCACCGTCAAGCCCGCGCCGCGATCACGCCGCCAAGGGCATCTTCGCGTCGTTGCGACAGCGTGACTTTTCTCTCTCACGGGATCGACCCATGCCATGCCCCGGGTGGGCTACCCACGGTGCGAAGTCGCCAAAGGAATGCCCAAGGAAACGGGGATCACCTTGTTCGGCGGCAAGCTTGTTGGTTCCTGTTTCACCGAGTGATCGCAGGAAGCATTTGGTTGGACACTTGAGATAGGCTTCAAACAGATCGGAAGTAATGGGCATGATGTCCTCTATCGTTTCTTCTTGATCAGTGCAGTGGGAGAAAACCTTGATTTGGCGCGGAAAAGGCGACCTTGGACCAGATGCCAGAAGCTCGGAGTGGGCTCTGTTGTTCCAACAGAAGGAACCTCCGACGCCGCGTCCCGGCCGCGAATCCAAAGAAACACCGTATTTTCAGCGCGGACTGAAATAACTAAAATGAAGGCAAAAGTTCCGCACAAGTTAAAGATAAATTCCCCCTGGAAATGCCGCCACTGCACTTAATAAGGACGACAGTGTGGGAGGGGCCCCCCATCTCCATTGCTCCGCAACACCGTATTGGCATGTGTATGTACACTGTGGTATCTTGTGTTTGGGTCACGGGATGCGATTCGAATACGACGAGCAAAAGAACGAATACAACCTCGCGAGACACGGCGTTGATTTCCCAACCGCCGCCCTGATCTTCGATGACCCATACGCTATGACGATTCGAGACATTCTTCACGATGAGGATGAGGAACGGTACAACACCGTTGGCGAATTTAGCCCAGGCTCGATTCTCTTTGTTGTTCACACATTGT
>JBARBI010000012.1:0-63110 GCA_049792875.1 Candidatus Sulfotelmatobacter sp. | reverse complement strand
GGAGGCTGTAGCTGTAGCATCTTCCCCGCTGTTGGTGAATCCGATGGTCCGGGTCCCCACGCGCCGGGCGATGGTCTTTTCCAGGCCAATAAAGGCTCCCCCGCAGATGAACAGGATATTGGTGGTGTCCACCGGGGTGAACTCCTGGTGGGGATGCTTGCGTCCACCTTGAGGCGGAACGTTGGCGATGGTACCTTCCAGAATCTTCAACAGGGCCTGCTGGACGCCTTCGCCGGAAACATCGCGGGTGATCGAGGGATTCTCGTCCTTGCGCCCGATCTTGTCGACTTCATCGATGTAGATGATGCCGGTCTGGGTGCGGCTTACGTCGCCGTCCGCAGCCTGCAGCAACTTGAGGATGATGTTCTCGACATCTTCGCCGACGTAGCCCGCTTCGGTGAGCGTGGTGGCGTCAACAATGGCAAAGGGCACATCGAGCATGCGGGCCAGAGTCTGCGCCAGAAGCGTCTTGCCGGTTCCGGTCGGACCGATGAGCATGATGTTCGACTTGCTCAGTTCGATGCCGTCGCCGGTCTTCTGGCGATTCATGAAGATGCGCTTGTAATGGTTGTAGACGGCGACCGCCAGCTTCTTCTTGGTCTGCTCCTGCCCAATGACGTACTCGTCGAGGAAGGTTTTCACTTCCTGAGGCTTGGGCAGTTGGTTCGGAGTGCTGGCCGGAGGGGTCGCGGTGCGGTCGTCTTCCAGAATGGAATTGCAGACTGCCACGCACTCGTCGCAAATATAGGCTCGCGGATAATCGCTCGGCGACGAGATGAGTTTAGCGACGGCGTCCTGCGACTTATGACAGAACGAACAACGAAGAATCTCGTCGGTGCCCGATTTATTTTTCACTCGGTTCTACTCCTTAACCGGTCTGAGGGCATTATCGGGATCCCAGCGTCCTTCGGACCGTTCCGCCGCTCCGCTTTTTCGCACCCTATTTCGGTCAGGCGCGAAGGCCGATCATACCGCTTTTACCGTCTTATAGATGATATCGTCTATGATTCCATATTCCTTAGCCTGCTGCGCGTTCATGATGAAGTCGCGCTCCACATCCTTTTCTACCTTGTCCAGCTTCTGCCCGCTATGTTTCGAGAGTAACTGGTTAGTAATCTCGCGCATGCGCAGGATTTCCCGGGCGTGGATGTCGATGTCGGTGGCTTGTCCCGACAATCCTCCCATCGAAGGCTGATGTATTAGAATTCGCGAATTGGGCAGTGCCAATCTTTTTTTGGGTTCGCCTGATGCCAATAGTAACGCGGCCATCGAGGCGGCCTGTCCCACGCACAGAGTCATCACGTCATTCTTCACATACTGCATGGTGTCGTAAATCGCCATGCCGGCCGTGATCGAACCGCCCGGAGAGTTGATGTAAAGCTGGATGTCTTTCTCCGGATCTTCCTGAGCCAGAAACAACATTTGGGCGATCACCAGGTTGGCGATGTTGTCGTCAATCGGGGTGCCGATGAAGATAATATTGTCGCGCAGCAGCCGGGAATAGATGTCGTAGGCGCGTTCGCCCCGCCCGGTCTGCTCGATGACCATCGGTACCAGCATCATTTGAGCGTCGTACTTGTTCCCATCATTTGGCTTCATGTTCACCTGTCACACTCCGCCCCGACGCAACGGCTAGCTTGCATGGGGAGGGTCGAAAGAGGTCCGCGTGATTTTCCGGACTTACGCGGACTGGTGATACAGAAAATCGAGGGTCTTTTCGCTGCGGATTCTGTTCCGGATTCTATCGAGGCCCCCATCCTGTGTCAAACGAGCGCGGACCGCTTCCGGAGTCTGTTTGGTCTGCTGGGCGAGGGCTTCAATCTCATGATTCACTTCATCCTCCCCAGCGTCGATTTTTTCCAACTCCGCGACGCGTTCCAGTAACAACGACGACTTCACATCCTGCACTGCCTGGTCCCGCTGGCCCACCCGCAAGCGGGGCAGGTCCATCTTTTTCAGGTCCTCCATTTTCATGCCCTGCGCGGCGAGCGCGCGCAGTCCGCGTTCCAGGCGGAGATCGATCTGCCGGTCGACCAGCGATTCCGGAACTTCAAAATCATTGCGCTTGACCAGTTCGGCCACCAGCTTATCCTTTGCTTCGCGCTCGGCTTCGTGTTTCCGCTCGGCTCCCATGTTCTCGCGAATCTGCTTGCGGACCTGGTCGAGGTTGGTGAACTCGCCCAGTTCCTTGGCAAACTCGTCATTCAGTTCGGGAAGGTTCTTCTGCTTAATGGCCTGAATCTTCACGGTGTAGATGAAGGTTTTACCCGCCAACCTCTTGTCGGTGGTGTCCGCGGCATAACTCACCTCGAACTCGCGCTCGTCGCCCGCATTGGCACCGCGCAGGTGCTCGGTGAACTCGGGCACGGTGTTCTTGCCGCCGATCTCGATCAGGACCTCATCCATGTGCACGGGCTGGGCAGTGCCGTCGTCCTCTTTTGGCTTGCCGTCCATCGAGGACTGGGCGAAGTCGCCATCGGCCAGCGGGCGTCCTTCGACCGAAGTGTAGGTTGCGTGCTGCTCGCGCACGCTGTTTACCGCTTCTTCCACTTCTTCGTCCTTTACGACGATCTCCGGGTGGTCGGCGCGAAGCTCCTTGTAGCCTTGGACCACGATTTCGGGCATGATCTCGAAGCTGGCCTTGAAGCGCAGTGGCTCGCCGTCATGAATGTGCAAGTCGGTGACGCGCGGCTGGGACACCGGAATCATCCCGAGCTTTTCGGCCTCTTTATGGAAGTAGCGCGGGACAAGGGACTCGACCACATCGCTCTTCAGGTCTTCCTTGAACCGCTGCCGGATGATGGATGCGGGCACGTGCCCGGAGCGGAAGCCCGGCAGGCGGGCCACCTTCTGGTATTTCTGGATGATCACTTCCATTTCGCGAGCGACTTCCTCAGCGGGGATCTCGACCGAAATCTCGCGTTTGACGCCGTTCTGGTTCTTCGCCTCGACTGTTTCTGCAGGACTCACGATTACCCTTTCGGCTCGCCTGAAATGCCCGGCTCTACCCGAAGGCCCTTAGAGCAAAAGGACCCGGCTCTGATTCACACGCCGTTAATCTTGAGTGTAAAGACTGAGGGAGAGCAGCGTCAAACGATCCGGGAAACATTTATCTTTGGGCCGTTTGTCCGCAGCCCAGAACCGGAATTTGGGAGACGTAGCCAGCTGCGTCTCTACGATCCGATGCGGTGACGATGTGGTGTAATGACCGAGTGTCCTGGCTGACTGTGCTTAACCGCGAAGTCGTGGCTTGCACGCGCTGCCCGCGTTTGGTCAAGTATCGCCAAGAAGTCGCCCGGGTGAAGCGACGCGCTTATCTGGGCTGGGAGTACTGGGGGAAGCCCGTCCCAGGCTTCGGCGATCCTCATGCGCGCGTCCTCATCATGGGCCTGGCGCCCGGGGCCCACGGCTCGAATCGGACGGGACGCCCGTTCACCGGCGACGCTTCCGGCAATTTCATGTATCCCGTACTGCATGAAGCGGGATTTGCCAGTCAGCCCACGTCCACCGACCGTGACGACGGCATGGTGTTGAAGGACCTCTACATAACGGCGGCCGTCCGCTGCGCTCCTCCGGACAACAAGCCGCTGCCGGAGGAACTCGCGGCATGCTCGGTGTTTCTCGATCGCGAGCTGGCGGGATTGGAAAATGTGAAGGTGGTCGTCGCCCTGGGGAAGATCGGCTTCGACGCTTATCTGAATTTCGTGAAGCGCCGGGGTCAGATCGCGAGTAAGAAAGCCTATGTCTTCAGACACGGCGCCAGTTACCGGATGCCAGACGGTAACGTGTTACTGGCGTCTTACCATCCGTCGAACCAGAACACGCAGACCGGAAAGCTGACGCGAAAAATGTTTGTGGAGATCTTTCAAGAAGCGGCAAGATTTGCCGATGAAGAACGTGAGGCGCCGCTCGTGCCGGCTCGCTCAACCGTTCCCCGCTAGGGGTAGAGCCTAAGAAGCTTGGGTTGCGAACCGGAGCGGCGCCCTTTTTGATTCGTGTGGGGTGCGCCGCTTCTGAAGTTGATTTTGTGTTGCAGCCGGTTGGACTTCAAGTTCAAAACCAAAGTCAGAAGCGGGCGGACAAGAGTGTCCGCCCCACGCGAACCTACCGCAGCTTCGACACCGTGACCTCGAGCTGAAATTGGCGCTTGGAGTTGGGATCATCCACGCTGCCCACGACCATCGGCTTGCCCAAGAGAGCCAAAGTGCTGGCGTTGATCTTGAGTTGCCGTAGTACAGGACGGGAGCCGCGGTCGGCCTGCTGCTCGGGAATGGCGAAATTGCTGATCTCGGCGCGTACGTTCAGCGGGATGCCGTCCGGGCGTTCCCCGATTCTGCACCAGATGTTTGTGCCGACGTCCATGTACTGGAATTCGCCCTGCTTTGATTCGATGGGGACACGAGTGCCGATTTTAATTTCATTGGCATCATCGGCGTTCAGGTTGAGCGAGTACTGCCGCGTGTTGATCTTCTTCCCGTCTTCCAGTTCGTTTACGGAAAAATCCAGCCGGTAGGCGTGCACTGGTTTTTCAGTGGTATCCACCCCCGGTTGGGCCCTCGCCTCGGTGCTGGACTTGGCTTGCGCCGCATCCTGGGTGTACCCCGCCGTTCCCAAGCCGATCATGAATCCGAGGATCGCGATGGTCCAAGCTGCCGTTGTCTTGCGCATGTTAGGTCTCCTTGAGTTTTTATCGTTCGGTCGTGTCGTCGTTCGGTTCTTCTGAATCCACGGGTTGATTGTTGGCCGGGAAGGCTTTCATCTCTTCCAGTTGATCGCGCCGCAGTTCCTCGGTCCTGGCCCGCGCGAGTAGCACCGCTTGCTCCGGATACTCCGCGACATAGTTCCGGAGGAGCTTTTCCTGCTCGCTCAACGGTGCCGGTGAAGGGAACTCACCGAGCTTGGGGTTGTCTGCTGTGACGGCTGGCGTAGGAGAACGGCGCGCCATTGTTTTTCGCACCGGCCCGGGCTCGTGGGAACGAACCTGGTTCCCGCCATCATTCGAGACAATTTGCGCTCCCGGCGCGCGCGCGCCTTGCGGCGGGGTTAGGGAATGATTTGCGATCTCGGGATGAGATGGTTTCCCCGGCCTCCAGGCCAGAGCAATTGCTACGATGGCGACCGCAGCGACGGCAGCCAGAGCACGCCAGCGCCACCATGCGCGATCCGGAACCCACTGCCGCTCGGCTCGCAATTTGGCCAAGACCCGCTCTTCCAAGCCCGGCCTGGGATCCACCGCTGCGTACTTGGCCAGTGCCACATCCAGCACCCGATCGAGTTCGTCCTGCCTCGTGTCCGTCATGGTTCCCACCTACTTCCTGCCAATTCGTCCCGCCAGTTTCTCCCGCAGAATCCGCCGCGCCCGGAAGATTCGTGATCGCACTGCCGCCTCGTTGATCTCCAAGGTTGCGGCGATCTCTCGGGGGCACATCTCTTCAATCGTGGATAAGATCAGCGGCTCGCGCAGCTTTTCGGGCAGCGCCGCGATCATCCGTTCCAGGGCCGCGCCTACTTGCGTGCTCTGTACCGTTTCATCCGCCGGAGTCTGGGAAGAAGCCACCTCACCGAGCGGCTTTTCGGGATCCTCCAGGGGAAGCTCCTGCCTCCGTCCGCGCTGGCGGCTCCGGTCCACGGCGACGCGCCACGCGATCCGCGCCAGCCATGTCTTGGGGTTGTCCACCGCCGCGAGCTTCGAACTGTAGCGAAGCACCCGCAGAAACGTTTCCTGGGTGGCGTCTTCGGCGTCATGGTGGGCGCGCAGCACGGCGTAGGCGATGCGGTAGACCAGCCGGAAATGTTCCCGGACCAGGTGTTCGAGCACGTCGTTATTGCTCTCGACCCGGCTGTGCTCGATGGTTGCCACTCCGCTCAGGATCGCCTCTCCCGCCACCACTCGTTTGTCCTCACTCATGAAGACCGTCCGGAGGCCGGCTGCGTTCAGGAATTTCTTTGGAAGAACGGCGGCAGGAGAGGCACTTGCACTGTCCGAGGGGGATCGTGAGGCGCTGGCGCTCATGCCCGCGTGAGTGCAGCTTTCCCTGCGATTTTTCTCTGCCATCACGCCGGCCGCGGGCAGCCCGCGCCACACAGGCTAGAAGCCAACCATGACCGGTTCCGGTTCCAGGCGCACACCCCAGATTTCCTCGACGCGGTGCTGGATCTGATCCTTTAGGGCCAGCACCTCGGCGGCGGTGGCTCCGCCGCGATTCACGATGGCCAGTGCGTGTTTGCTCGAAATGCCGACGTGGCCAAAGCCGTATCCGCGGGTGAATCCGGATTTCTCGACCAGCCACGCCGCCGAGACTTTCCTGCTTTTTTCGAGGGCGGGATAGCTGGGCACGCTCAATCCCTTCGCAGCAGCTCGTTGTTTCAGATCCGCATGCTGCGGTTCAGAGAGCACGGGGTTCTTGAAGAATGAGCCGGCGCTCTGGCCATCGGGGTCGCCTGCGACAATCAGCATGCCCTTGCGGGCGCGGATATGCCGCACCGCTTCGCGCGTTTCCGCCAGATTGGGTCGGGTCTCGCGGCCTTCGAAATGCTGTTTCAGGTCCGCGTATCCGAGGTGTGGCTCGCCCCCGGGCCTGAGAGCGTAGGCGACGCGGAGAATGATGAAACGTCCGCGCTCGCTCGCATTAAAAATGCTGGAGCGGTAGGTGAACCCACAAGCTTCACCGCACAGTTCACGCACCTGGCCGTCTGTCAGATCGAAGACCTGGACCGACTCGATGGTCTCTGAAACTTCCTGCCCGTAGGCGCCTACGTTCTGGACCGGCGTGCCGCCGACGCTGCCCGGAATGCCGCTGAGGCACTCGACGCCCGCGCATCGTGCCCTGACGGCGTGCGAGACGAAGCGGTCCCAGGATTCGCCCGCGCCCACTTCGAAGACGGCCTTCCCGTGCTCGTCGGAGTGGCGCTCGATCCCCGGGATGGCAACTTTCAGGACCAGTCCGAGCCAGCCGCCATCGGCCACCACCAGATTGCTGCCGCCTCCCAGAACGAACAAGGCCAGGTCTTTCGACCGCGCGAGTGCGACGGCCTCCTGAACTTCTGCGGACGACGTGGCTTCCACGAAGAAACGGGCGGGGCCTCCCAGGCGGAAGGTGGTCAAGGGCGCGAGAGAAACATTTTCCTGAAGCAGCATTGGACTTGCGTTGAATATACAGCGGCTGGGTCAGAGAGACGTAGCCGGGGAAAGTCTCTCGAGCACGATCCCGATCTCACGCTACAATAGAACTCACACACGAGAGGAATAAAAACTACATGCCGATGTACCCTGAAATCATGGTGATCCCGATGCGCGAGGAACTGACGCGTCTGGGAATTGAAGAACTGCGCACGCCCGAGGAAGTCGACCGGGCCCTGAAGAACTATCCCGGCACCACGCTGGTGGTCGTGAACTCGATTTGCGGATGTGCCGCTGGACGCATGCGGCCCGCCGTGCGCATGGCTCTGCAGAATTCCATGCGGCCCGACCGTGCCTTCTCGGTATTCGCGGGGCAGGACAAGGAAGCCACCGACCGGGCGCGCAGTTACTTTACGGGACAGCCGCCATCTTCGCCCTCGATCGCGATTTTGCGCGACGGGCAGCTCGCCTACCTGATGCCCCGGCGCGATATTGAATCGCGTGAAGCCCCGGCCATTGCGGCAGATCTGAAGGCGGCATTGGATCGCTTCTGCGTGAAACCGGCAGCGGTTTAGCCTTGGGGTCTCGCGGGCGCCCGCGCCACGCTACTTCTTTCCCGCCGAGGCCAGGAATGCCTTCACCACGATTGCGTTGGGCTGCACGCCGACTGGAATGAGGGTCAGGAGCGAATACTCGGTCGGTTCCAGTTTCTTCGCCTTGCGTTTTTGAATCACGGTCACATCGCCCGCCTGCGTGTCGAGCACGAGGAGGTAGTTCTGATCCGGCGTCAGCGCGAGGCTATCCGGACCGCTGCCCGCCGGCAGTGTGGCGATTCGGCGGCCCATATCGATGTCATAGACCGCGACGCTGTTCGAGCCGAAGTTGGTGACGTAGAGCCGCGAGTTGTCGAGCGTGACCACGCCGCGGGAAGGGCGCTGTCCAATCTCCAGGCTGCTGCCCACTTCGTCGTTTCCAGTCTCGATGATCGAGATGCTGTCGGAATCGAAATTACACACCATCAATTCGCCGCCGTCGGGCTTGAGCGTGAGACTGACCGGGGTGCGGCCCACGTCGAGCAGGGCCATTAAGCGGTCGCTTTTGCCAGGCCCGCTCTGCAAAGCGATCGAGGCAACCTGCGAAGATCCGGAGCAGGCGACGAAGGCTTTGCTCGAGTCCGGCAGAATCGCAATCTCTTCCGGCTGTTGACAGATGGGCAGAGTCGCGCGCACCCGCAGCGCCTTCGCGTCGATTAGGGACACGGAGTTGTCGCCGCGATTGCTGACGACGATGGTAGAGCCGTCCGGGGAAACGCGGGCCAGCCCTGGCGCCGCACCCACGCGCACATTGCCCATCACGATCCGCTTGTCGAGATCGATGACGCTGACGTTGGAGGAGCCTGAGTTGGCCACGTAGGCGCGCTTGCCGTCTTCGGCTACGTCGATGAAGTACGGCCGCCCGTGAACACCAATCGTGGCAACGACCGTGTTCGTCTCAGCGTCGATCACGCTGACGTTGTTGGAGCCGGTGTTGACCACGTAGATTTCGTTCTTCTTGCTGTTGGCTGCGATCCCGGTGGGCTCACTACCCACCGGAATGGTCTTGGCCAGCGCGAAGGTGCGCAGATCAATCACACTAACCGTGTTGCTCTTGCCGTTGGTGACGTAGGCGTACTCGCGGTAGGAGGGGCCATAGTCGGGCAGCGCCTGCTCGCGGAAATACCACCAGCCGATCCCGCCGAGAACGGGAATCAGTACAGCGATGACGAGGAGTTTTCGCAAAGTGAATGCCGCGGTTGCGGAACAGAAAGATTACCAGAGCGATGGCGTATCAACACTCCTAATACAGGCTGAAGGTGGACGCTAGTAGTTAAGCGAAAGGCGACAGGTTTGCAATCGTTAGTGGGCGGGTTCGAATCTGCATGTCCTCACGGCTGCCAGCGCTTGCTTGTCGAGAACCTTGTTCAAACTCGCAGTGACACCTGTTGAGTCCCACATCCCCACATCTCGCAAAAACCGCGAGATATGGGGCACCCGGGTTCCTAATTCTGAGACTCACTTACTGACCGCGACTGTCTCCCTCACGCCGATCGCCGGTACGGTCCGTCCTACGACCGCCGCGATCTGGCGCACCTGCACCATCAGGTCGTCGAACTGGTCGGGGAAGAGCGACTGCGGGCCGTCGGACAGTGCCTGGTCGGGTTGATGGTGTACTTCGACCATCAATCCGTCCGCGCCCACGGCCACTGACGCCCGCGATAGCGGAGTGACTTTGTTGCGCTTGCCAGTGCCGTGACTGGGGTCGACCAGAATCGGCAGATGGCTGAGTCGTTGCACCGCGGGCACCAGGCTCAAGTCGAGGGTATTGCGTGTGTGGTCGGCAAACGTGCGCACGCCGCGTTCGCATAGCGCCACGTTGTAGTTGCCTTCGCTCAAAATATATTCCGCCGCCATCAAGAACTCTTCCAGAGTGGCCGACATGCCGCGCTTGAGAAGCACGGGCTTACGGGCCCGGCCAGCGCGTTTCAGCAGGGAGAAATTCTGCATGTTCCGTGCGCCGATCTGGATCACGTCGGCATATTCCTCGACCAGGTCGAGCGATTCGTGGTCAATGGCCTCGGTGATGATTTTCATGCCAAACTGCTGGCGGATCTCCGCCATGATGCGGAGGCCTTCTTCGCCGAGTCCCTGAAAAGAGTAGGGAGAAGTGCGCGGCTTGTAGGCTCCGCCGCGGAAGAATTGTGCCCCGGCGCGACAAACGCGCTCGGCCACGGTGAAGGCCTGTTCGCGGTTCTCGATGGCGCACGGCCCGGCGACAATCGCCAGTCCCGGCCCGCCGATCGTGGCGGCCGTCCCGGGGAAGGTGATGACCGTGTTGTCTTCCTTGACGTCGCGGCTCACCAGTTTGTAGGGCTTGGAAACCTGGATCACTTCCTGCACGCCGGGCATTTCTTCGAGCGTGCCCTGTTCGACTTCGCCTTTGTTGCCGGTGATGCCGATGGCGGTGCGCGTGGCGCCGGGCATGGAGTGCGCGCGATAGCCCAGCTTCTCGATTTTTTCGCAAACGGCGCGCACCTGTTCTTCGGTCGCTTGCGCCTTCATGACGACGAGCATGATTTCACCTTTGGGGTCGGCTTCACCTGCAGCTGGGCCCACGAAGTCGAGCCTCACCAGACGGACAGCCCAGGGCGGCTGTCCCCACACGGTTCGTTTCTAAGTCTACCGTTGGGCGCACGTGCACCGCAAATGGAGCAAGCCGGCTGAATCCGCCGGGATCGGGGAGCATCCAACGAAACGATTATTGACAATTCCGCAGTCCCAAATCCTCCAGGAGCGTTTTCATGAAAGCAGCAGTCGTTCCCTCCGTCAACGGCAAGTGGGAAGTCAAAGAGTGGCAGACGCCCAAGGCTGGGCCCAATCAGGTTGTGATCAAGATTCACGCCAGCGGCCTCTGCTATACCGACGTACACATCACGCACGGCATGATCCCTGTGGAGTTTCCGCGCGTTCTCGGGCATGAACCGGTGGGCGAAATCGTCGAGATCGGCCCGGGGGTCACGTCAAGGAAGGTTGGCGATCGCGTGGGCGTGGGTTGGGTGCAGCGCGGTTGCGGACGGTGCGAGTGGTGCCTGCGCGGCAAGAAAGAACTGTGCCAGAACGCCATCTCGACCGGCATCGGACTGCAGGGCAGCCACGCCGAGTACATGCTGGCCTTTGCCGACGCGACCATGCTGATTCCCGACGCGCTGAGCTACGAGCAGGCCGCGCCCATTTTCTGTGCGGGATACACGGTGTGGAGCGGGTTGCGGCTGGCGGATCCCAAACCCCACGAGCGGGTCGCGGTGGTTGGCATTGGAGGCCTGGGCCACCTGGCGCTGCAGTACGCCAAGGCTGCGGGTTTCACCACCATTGCCGTGACCAAATCGAAGGACAAAGAAAAGATGATTCGCGACCTGGGAGCCGACGAAGTCGTGGAGAGCGGCGCTGCGTTGCTGGCGGCTGGTGGCGCGGATGTTCTGCTGGGAACTTCGAATTCCTGGGCCTCCACCGAAGAGGCCGCACAAGGCATGCGTCCCGACGGCCGGGTGGTGGTGATGGGCGCGTCGAACGAACCCCTGCGCTTCAACCTGGGCATGATGCTCAGCCGCGTCCGCATCCTGGGTTCGAGCCAGAACGGTCCCGAGTATCTGTACGAAGCGCTCGACTATGTCGCAAAAGGCAAGGTGAAGGTGGTAGCCGAGACCTACAAGCTAGACGAAATCGGGAAAGCTTATGACCGCGTGGCTGAGGGCAAGGTGAGGTTCCGGGCCGTCATCACGATGAGCTGATGGTTTCCAAAATGGAACATTGATGGCGGCGTTGCTTGCAACGCCGCCATGGGTCGATACTCTTCTGCATGAAGCTCTACCGGTCCCGCCACGGCATCCTGGCCGAGCACGCTGGCCGCTTTCACCTTTTGAACCTATCTTCATGGGACGATCTGGTGACTCGCGAAGACCTGCGTGATTCTCTGGGCCAGCTCATTCAAGAAGGGAAACCGGCAGAGGCCCCGACGCTGCAGGATCTGCTTCCACCCATCGGCAGCCAGGAGGTCTGGGCGGCAGGCGTTACCTACTATCGCAGCCGCAAGGCGCGCATGGAAGAGTCAAAGGGCGCCGGCGGGGGAGATTTCTATGATCGCGTCTATCATGCGACCCGGCCGGAGCTGTTCTTCAAGGCGATGCCGCATCGGGTGGTGGGACCGGGCGCGAAGGTTGCAATTCGCGACGATGCTTCCTGGTCGGTGCCAGAACCTGAATTGACTCTCTTCGTTACTCCTCGAGGCAAGATCGCCGGCTACACCGTCGGCAACGACATGAGTTCGCGCGACATCGAAGGCGAAAATCCTCTGTATCTGCCGCAAGCCAAAGTCTACGACCGCAGTTGCGCACTCGGGCCGTGCTTGCTGATTGGGGATGAGCCACTGTCCGCTTCTACGGAGATTGCGCTGGAGATTCACCGCGGCGGCGCGATGGCGTTTTCCGGTGCGACCACCCTCAACGAGATGAAGCGGAAGGCGGAGGAACTCGTGGAGTACCTTTACCGCAATAGCAGCTTTCCTCACGGGTGCTTTCTTCTGACCGGCACCGGCATCGTACCTCCAGATTCGTTTTCCTTGAAACTCGGCGACGAGATCCGGATCACCATTCCGCCGATCGGAACTCTGGTGAATGTGGTTGGATGAAATCTGGGAAACCTGGCAGTTGTGGGGCATGCTCGGATTGCGTTGTGTCCGCGCCAGATCCCTTCGATTGCGCTCAGGGAGGCCTTCGCTCCCATCTGAAGAACGGCTTCGCTCAGGATCACGCCGCACAGAATGTCGTTGCCGGCTCCGGATCATCCGTGCGACGTGTAAAATAAGGGACTATTTAGTAAGTACCTTCCTGCTATGGCGATCGGTGAAAAAACTGCCAACGGTGCGATCCACGGCTCTGAATCCGGAATCCCTGCGCCTCGTCCCCCGGACCGCGTGAACGACGAACGCTACGACGCACAACGGGTGGAGAGCAAATGGTTCGAGCGCTGGAAGCAAGATGCGTCGCTCTACGCCGCGGAGCCGGACTCGACGAAGAAGAAGTACTACGTGCTCGAGATGTTGCCCTATCCTTCGGGCGTGCTGCACATGGGACACGTGCGCAACTACGCCATCGGTGACGCGCTGGCGCGCTTCATGTGGATGAATGGGTACAACGTGCTTCATCCCATGGGCTGGGATTCGTTTGGCCTGCCCGCGGAAAATGCGGCCATCCAGAACAACACGCCGCCGCGCCAGTGGACGCTGGGTAACATCGCCAACATGAAGGCGCAAATGAAGCGCCTCGGCTTTGCCTATGACTGGTCGCGCGAGGTCACGACTTGTTTCCCGGATTACTACCGCTGGAACCAGTGGTTCTTCCTCAAGCTCTTCGAGAAAGGGCTGGCGTATCGCAAGAAAAGCAAAGTGAACTGGTGTCCGAAGTGCGCGACGGTTCTGGCCAACGAGCAGGTGCTTTCGAATGGTTGCTGCTGGCGGCACGAAGACACCTTGGTAGAACAGCGTGAGTTGGAGCAGTGGTTCGTGCGCACCACGAAGTATGCCGACGAATTGCTAAGCGATCTGGACAAGTTGGAAGGCTGGCCTGACAAAGTCCGCACCATGCAGCGCAACTGGATCGGCCGCAGCGAAGGCACGCTGGTTGACTTCAAGCTCGATTACGCGGAGAACCACACTGGATTCGGTCCAGGGGGTTCGACCATCACCGTCTTCACGACGCGTGTAGATACGATCTTTGGGGCGACTTCGGTGCAGCTTGCGCCGGAGCATCCCATCGTCAAGGATCTGGCGGCGGCGGATCCCGAGCTGCGCGCGAAAGTTGATCAACTCCTTGCTGAGCAGAGAAAAGCCAGAGAAGCCGGGGACATCGGAGAGATCGAGAAGCATGGCGTCCCGACTGGTCGCTATGCCATCAATCCGTTCAACAGTGAGCGAGTGCCGGTCTGGGTTGCAAATTACATTCTGACGGACTATGGCACCGGCGCCATCATGAGCGTGCCGGCGCATGACGAGCGCGACTACGAGTTCGCGAAGAAGTACAACCTGGAAATCCGCATGGTCATCTTGCCGCTGTCGAACGATCCCGAAGAGACCGTGGCCGAGCCGGTGCTTCCGTTCGCTGGGCATGAGGGCATGCTGGTCAATTCCGGGCGGTATAACACTTTGCCCTGCGACGAAGCGATCCGCGTTATGTCGGCTTATGCCGAGGAAAATAAGTTCGGCAAAGCGACGGTTACGTACCGGTTGAAAGACTGGGGAATTTCTCGGCAGCGCTACTGGGGCACGCCGATTCCGATGCTCTATTGCGAGAAGGATGGCATCGTTCCGGTGGCCGAAAAGGATTTGCCAGTGATTTTGCCGGAAAACGTGGATATCACGCTCACCGGAGGATCGCCGCTGGGCCGGGTGCCGGAGTTCGTCAACGCGACGTGCCCGAAATGCGGCGGCCCGGCGCGACGCGAGACCGATACCATGGACACGTTCGTCGACTCGTCCTGGTATTTCTATCGTTATACCGATGCGCATAATGACAGCGCGCCCTTCGACGGGAAGACCGCTCAATACTGGTTTCCGATTGACCAGTACATTGGAGGCGTCGAGCACGCCATCCTGCACTTGATTTACTCGCGCTTCTGGACAAAGTTCATGCGCGATCTGGGCATGATCACCAACGACGAACCAGTTGATCGCTTGTTTACGCAGGGCATGGTGATCAAAGACGGCGCCAAGATGTCGAAGAGCCTGGGCAACGTGGTCTCGCCCGACGAGATGGTGGCGCGCTATGGAGCCGATGCCGCACGTCTCTACAGCTTGTTCGCAGCACCGCCCGATCGCGATCTCGACTGGCAGGATTCCGGCATTGAAGGCATTCAGCGATTTCTGGGACGGGTGTATCGCTTCGTAACACGCAACGCGACACCCGAGCATGCGGATTGGCGCAAGCCTGTCCCCGCGGAATTGTCCGGCCCAGCTCGGGCCATCCAGCGCAAGTTGCACCAGACGATCAGGCGCGTCAGCGATGACTTCCGGGGACGGTGGCATTTCAATACCTGTATCTCGGCCATCATGGAACTGGTGAACGTGTTGTACGGTGCGGAGGAGGCGATTGCTCAGAAGGCGGTTCCGACCGCTTTCCTGGCTGATGTACAGCGCAATCTTGTCCTGTTGCTCGCGCCTTTCGCGCCCTACCTCGCCCACGAACTGTGGGAAATGCTGGGTGAAAAGGGGAGCCTCCTCAAGGCGCCGTGGCCTAAATACGACGCCGAGTTGGCTAAGGAGGAGGAGCTTGAGATTCCCGTGCAGGTCAATGGCAAGCTGCGCAGCCGAATCGTCGTGCCTGCCGACGCTAGTGAGGCGACGGTTGTGGAGCGAGCGCTTGCCGATGAGAAGGTGCGGGCGGCGATTGCGGGCAAGCAAGTGGTGAAGAAGATCTACGTTCCCGGGAAACTGGTCAACATCGTGGTGACGTGAAACCAGCCTTTACTAATTGCTATTCCGGTGGTCATCCTGAGCGGTGTCCTTTGCCGCGAAGGACTTCTGCAACTGGCTAAGTGCAGATGAGCCGACTGAGAGTGCATGGGTCCTTCGCTTCGCTCAGGATGACAACCGCCTCCGCAACCATTTGCGTTATCCTGACAACACATGGCCATCTCGCCCACGGCTGAAGGATTTCGCGCCGCGTTCCGGCGGCCGTCGCTGACGCTGGCGGAGATTGCTTGGCGCTGGACGGCCGGCGCGACAGCCACTGCGCTGTTTTTCTTCGGCCTCTTCGAATATCTCCACACCCTGCAAGTGACCAACGGCGAATTGCTTTTCTTGCGCACGCGGCATCCCTACCTGGTCGGAGAGGCGATCGCTCACATTCTCCGCGGAAGTCTGAACCGCGCCGTGATGGCCGGGCTGCTGGCGGCGTTCATGCTGGGCCTTCTCTGGATGGTCGCCGCTTCCGTGGGCCGGATCGCCACCGTACGCGGTCTGCTGGATTATTTTCGCAGGGACTTCGCTGCCAACCCCTCGGTTGGCGGTACGCCGGATGATGTCGAGAGAGACGCCGCCAGCCACGCCTCTACGGGTGTTGCATTGTTCCGGCTCAACTTCCTGCGCGCCTCCGTGGCACTGGCCGCCGTCTTCGGATTCGTCGGAGCGGCGATCCTGGCGGGATTCGCCTCGCCGGATGTGCACCCTCGACCCGGTCTTGCCTTCGTTCTGTTCGTGCCGTTGGCGGGACTGATCTGCTGGGCGTGGTGGGCCTTGAACTGGTTGTTGTCGCTGGCGGGCATGTTTGCGGTGCGCGATGGTGAAGATGCGGTAGGCGCGGTCGCCTCCGCCGTGGCTTTCTGCCGCGAACGCACCGGTGCCGTCTTCGCGGTCGGTACGTGGACGGGGTTGGCGCACCTGGTCGCCTTCGTGGGAGCGACTACTCTCGCCTCGATGCCGTTGGGTTTGGCGGGAGTGTTGCCCTGGCGACTGGTCGTAGTGGGAGTGACTTTCGTGACCCTGGCTTATTGCGCGCTCGCAGACTGGCTTTATATAGCGCGTCTGGCGGGTTATGTCTGCATTGTCGAGATGCCGGAGGCGTTGCTGGCACCATTGCCGCATCCACCGCAGCGGGTGCCACCGCCGGTCGCGGCGCCGCCGATCCAGACCACGATCGACCGCGACGAGCCGATCCTGAGCGACATGCCGAATCTCGGCATAGAGACGTAGGTCGCTAGTCTCTGCCGAGCGGCATTCGAAAAGATGGAGAGAGAGACGTTGCCAGCAACGCCTCTACTTCCAGCCACCGGCGGCTACTCCCTTTACACTTTCTCCCCGAATTTGAGAAACTCATTTGTGGAAACCCAATCCTCGCACAACCAGATTTCAATCGGCCAAAGCATTGTTATTCTCGACTTTGGCGCGCAGTATACCCAGCTCATCGCGCGTCGCATCCGCGAACAGAATGTCTTCTCCGTCGTGCTGCCGTGCACGGCAAAGCTTGATGAAGTGAAGAGCTACGCGCCCGCTGGAATCGTGCTCTCGGGCGCTCCCTGGTCGGTCTACGACAAGGACGCGCCGCCGGCTGATCCACGGGTCTTCGAACTGGGCGTGCCCGTGCTCGGCATCTGCTACGGATTGCAATTCATGGTGCACACGCTTGGCG
The DNA here is from genome assembly GCA_049792875.1 of Candidatus Sulfotelmatobacter sp. Lineage (GTDB taxonomy): Bacteria > Acidobacteriota > Terriglobia > Terriglobales > Acidobacteriaceae > Sulfotelmatobacter. The sequence goes on along the minus strand of JBARBI010000012.1, from coordinate 46,278 downwards.
GCAAGGTACGGCCCGCGGACAAACGCGAATACGGGCGAGCCGAAATCGACATCGTCTCGGATTCAATTTTGTTTCAAGGGCTCGCCAAGAAGCTTGCCGTCTGGATGTCGCACGGCGACGAAGCGCTCGAACTGCCGCCGGGCTTCGAGTTGATGGCAAAGACTCATTACGCGGTGGCCGGCATTCAGAACACGGCGAAGAGGTGGTACGCGGTGCAGTTCCATCCCGAGGTCCACCACACTCCGCAAGGCACGCAGATGTTGAGGAACTTCATTTTCCAGATCTGCGGCGCGAAACCCTCATGGACTCCCCAGCGATTCATTGATTCCACGATCGAGCGGGTGAAGCAGCAGGTGGGCAGCGGACGAGCCATCTGCGCGCTTTCCGGAGGAGTGGATTCATCCGTTGCTGCAGTGTTGGTGGATCGCGCCCTGCGCGACGCCAAGGGCAAGTCGCGCCTGACGTGCGTCTTCGTCAATAACGGCGTGCTGCGCAAGAACGAATTCGAGAAAGTACAGAAAGTGCTGCGCGACAAGCTCAAACTTCACCTCGACGCGGTCGACGCCACCGACCGCTTTCTGGGGAAGCTCAAAGGCGTGGATGATCCCGAGAAGAAGCGCAAGATTATCGGCAACGAATTCATCAAGGTGTTCGAGAAAGAGGCCCGCCGCATTGCGAAGGGCGAAGGCAAGGTCAAGTGGTTGGTGCAGGGTACGCTTTATCCGGATGTGATCGAGTCGCGCTCGGTGCGGGGACCGTCGCAAGTGATCAAGTCGCATCACAACGTCGGCGGCCTGCCCGCCAAAATGAAACTCAAGCTGATTGAGCCGCTGAAAGACCTGTTCAAGGACGAAGTTCGCAAGATCGGACGCGACCTCGGCATGCCGGAAGAAATCCTGCAGCGCCAGCCCTTCCCCGGTCCCGGCCTCGCCGTGCGCGTGCTGGGCGAGGTCACGCCGCAACGGCTGGCACTGCTGCGCGAATGCGATGACATCGTGGTCAGCGAGGTTAAAGAAGCGGGCCTCTACACGAAAATCTGGCAGTCGTTCGCGGTGCTGTTGCCGGTGATGTCCGTGGGAGTGATGGGCGACATGCGCACCTACGCCTACACCTGCGCTGTCCGCGCCGTCAGTTCCGAAGACGGCATGACCGCTGACTGGGTCCCGCTCCCCCACGATGTGCTCAAGAGCATCTCCACGCGGATCGTGAATGAAGTCAAGGGGGTGAACCGGGTGGTGTATGACATCACGTCGAAGCCGCCGGGGACGATTGAGTGGGAATAGGAGCTGCTAGCTACCGGCTCCTGGCTTCTAGCTTAGTACTCTGGTTCGGAATTACGGTGACGTATTTGGCTAACGGTCTCAGGCAGCAGCGGCGAGGACTTTTGTGGAGAGCTTGGTCAATAGGGTGTTGAGATCCTTGCGAGTGAAGGTCCACTGAAACGGAGAAGCAGTTTGCTGATAATGCTTTTGGAAGTCCACTAGCCGCTTCTCGAGCTGGGCCAGGGATAGGAAGTCATTGGGAGTAAGCACCTTTCTCTGGACGATGGAGAAGTAGATTTCGATTTGGTTGAGCCAACTGGCGTGGATGGGGGTATGCACCAGGATGGCATTGGGCCATTGCGAGCGGATGCGCTGTACGGCCTTCTGACCGCGGTGAGCCGAGCAGTTGTCCATAATCCAAAAGACGCGGTGGGCAGACCGGTAAGGCTCTTGGGTCATGACCTCAGCCATGAGACGGTCGGTGGGGGCGATCCCGCTTTTGTTCTCACAGCGACCGAAGAGTTTGGCACGATGGACGTCCCAGGCCGCCAGATAGGTCCAGGCGCCTTCTCGGAAGTACTCATGCTCTACGCGCATCGGGCGGCCGGAAGCCCCAGGTAGAGTGGGTTGCTTGCGACGGCGAGCTTGCACGCTGGTCTTTTCGTCGGCGGAAATGACAAAGTCGGTAGGGAAGAGAGGAACTCCCTCCCACAGGCGTTCATAGAGGTCCAGGATGCGTCCCGCCTTGGCTGCGAAATCTGGGTCGCGGGGAAAGATCCAACTGCGATGCTGCCAAGGCCGAAGGGCGTCGGCATTCAGCCAGCGCCACAGGGTAGTGCCGCTGATCTCAGCCACCAAGCCTTGCGCCACCACCTCGTGTCGGATATCGGCGATGGAGAGTCGCGAGAGCGGGAGTCCGAGACGATGAGGCAGCTCACAGGCGAGGGCCTTTACTTGAACGACGACGCTGGGGGGAAAAGAGGGCGGGACGCCCGCCCCGAGGTTGCTCCTCCAGGCCGGGCAGACGCGCCAAGGCAAATCGTTTGCGCCACTTGCTCACGATCTGCCGGGGTGTGTCCAAGCGCGTCGCAATGACATCGTTGGACAATCCCTGGGCCGCTAAGAGGACGATCTTCGCTCGAATAACGTCTCGATACGGTGACGTATATTTTCGGGCTCGTGTTTCCAGTTTATCTTGCTCTACGGATGTGAGCACGATGCGAAATGGGCTAGAGCGCGACAAGACAGTCCTCCCCTGAGGACTAGTCTAGATGCGTTCAGCGTCACATTCCATAACATTATACGTCACTGTATTTACGTTATTGAGTACTAAGCTAGAGCGGGGGAATCGTGCGGGGTCAGCCGCCTTCGATGTCCCTCTGTCGCTCCCCCACTCTTGCCGCAAGGACGCGGCAAAAACGGGACGCCCGGCGCCGGGTATCCCTGAACCGCCGCACCCCCCCCGCACTTGCGGTTACTTCCGTTTGTTTCCCGCACGGTCTTTTCTTGCTCGGCTCTCCGATTCGTCCTACAACCACAGTCACAACGAGCGCACCAAACGTAGGCGGCTCGACTGTCAATTGAAGTTTGGGACGGTGCCATCCATGTCTCCGACGGTGCAAGCGATTTCCTTCCGCACGATCTTGTCTTGTGTTGTAGTCTTTGCCTCCAGCGGAGCCCTCGCCCAGACCGCCATCGACAATGTTCACGTTACCCCCCTTGAGAAAAGCAAGGACGTGGCTACGGCTGCTTACCCGGCTGTGGGCAACTACAGGGGCGGCAGCGTACTCCGGACCAACGTCAACCTTGTTCTGGTTCCCGTGACCATCACCGATAACCTTCGCCGGCCGGTCGCGGGCCTCGACCAGGACAATTTCCAGGTGTTTGAGGGGAAGAAGGCGCAGGAGATCAAGAACTTTTCCAGCGAAGACACGCCGGTGTCGGTCGGCATTCTGGTGGACACCAGCGGCAGCATGTCGTACAAGCTGGATCGAGCGCGCGAGGCGGTCCTTCAGTTCTGCGAGGCGGCCAATCCACAGGACGAGTTCTTCATGATCACCTTCGCGGACGTTCCCCAACTGACTACTGATTTCACCACCAGCGCTGAGCGCGTAGAAAGCGATCTGCTTACCGCGCGATCGAAGGGACGAACGTCGCTGCTCGATGCCATATACATGGGCATCCAGAAGATGCGCGGGGCGCGGTATACGCGGAAGGCGCTGCTGATCCTCTCGGATGGCGGCGACAACCACAGCCGCTACTCTGAGCACGATGTGAAGTCCGCCGTCAAAGAAGCCGACGTGACCATCTATGCCGTGGGCACCTACGAGCGCTACGTCGCGACTGAGGAAGAACTCCTTGGTCCGGAATTACTGCGGAGTGTCGCCGGACTCACCGGCGGGCAGGCTTTCACCATCACGAACGCGAACGAGATGGCGGCGGTGACCCGCGACATTGGGAGTCAGCTGCGGCATCAATATGTACTCGCCTACCAGCCCCAGCTGGCGCCTCACGATGGAAAATGGCACAAGATCAGCGTGAAGCTGCGGCTGCCGAAGAAGCTCAACTACCTGCTGCACATCGACGCCCGGCCGGGATATTACGCGGGCGGAGAGTAGGTCCTCCCGTCCTCTGAGGCTCGTTTTCGGCACGACTGGACCTTGTGCCCTTCCCACCCCGCCTACCGCGCTGCGCGGGTCCCGAGAGGGTCATGCATCCCGGTGAACTGTTTCCATGGAGAACGCAGGCAGGCACACGGCGATGTATTCCGCTCCGCCTTCCTGCGGAGTCGAGTAGCGGATCCATTCGCCGGAATGCGCGACGACCGCCTGTCCTCCGTGGACGTCGAGTATCCCACCCATGTGTTCCACTCGCAGTATTCCCTTGAGCACGATAGTGAACTCATCGAATTCGGGAGTCTGGCCGGGTTCGAGCCACCCTTGGGGGCTGCGCATGTGGGCGACGCTGGCGGCGGAGGTCTTGGAGTTAACGCGTCCGATGTATTCGTCGATGAGCTTGGGCTGGTTGCCGGCGGCTGGGATGCGCGTGGGCTGTAGGATCAGTGTGGGCATGGGGCGGACTCCGGCGCTCGGCTTTCGGTGAGACCGGCGCAGGAACTTAGAGTACAGCAAAACCCCTTGCGGCAGAGCTAGCGAAGGAATGTGCCGGTCGCTGAGAAAATTTTGCCTCGGGAGCCGGTCTTATTACCCTTCCCAGCTGAGTCAGGAGGCTAACGAAGAGACGTTGCAAGCGACGTCCCTACGAATCGACTTTTTCCGCGACCCAGCGTGAAAGGGCCGTGACCATTTTGCGTGGGGCGAAACGGGTGGACTGTGCGACCATCCAGTTGTGGGCGCCGGAAATCGCCAGCGATCGGCCCTCCATGACGGCGCGGTAACCGTCGAGCGCGACTTTTTCGGCGCTCATCGCACCGAGTTGTTTGAATAGGCGCGATTTTTCGGTGCCGGCGCGCTTGGCGAAGCCGGTGTGGGTCGCTCCGGGACAGAAGCAAGTTACGGTCACGCCGGAGTCGTGCAGTTCGTTTGCGATTGCCTCGGAAAACGAGATCACATAGGCCTTGGTTGCATAGTAGACCGCCATGAGGGGGCCGGGCTGGAATCCTGCGGTGGAAGCGACGTTCATGACGCGACCGCCGCGGCGCTCGACCATCGGCGGTAGGAACAAGCGGGTGAGTTCGGTCAGAGCCGTGATGTTGAGGCTGATCTGGCCGAGAATTTCTTCTTCGGGCATATGCGCGAACTCGCCAAAGGAGCCGAAGCCAGCGTTGTTGACGAGAATGTCGACGGCGATGCCTTCGCGCTGGAGTTGGTCGAAGAGGAACTTTGGGGCGGGCGGTGCGGCGAGGTCGAGGGCGATGGTCTTCACGGTGATGCCGTGCGCTTGCAGTTCGTTGGCGACTTGCGCGAGTTTGTCGGCATTGCGGGCGACGAGAACTAAGTTGTGATGATCGCGGGCGAAGAGTTTCGCCAGTTCGTATCCGATGCCGCTGGAGGCGCCGGTAAGGAGCGTAGTCATGAGGGTATTTTAGCGGGATTCAACGTAGCCCCGGACGCAGTCCGGGGGCGCTTGTTTCGCTTCGCGGGGCGGACGAATGCGTCCGCTGCTACGCGAACCACTAAGATTCCGCGGGCGAAAAAAGTGGCGCGGGCGAGAGCGCCCCGCCACATTCTTTCTCACTTCACAAAGCGACTACGCGTGCACTAGCTCTACGCCGTAGATCGAGTGCCACGACGTCGCGGCTTTCAGTTTGTCGTTGACGTTGTGGATGTTCTTTACGCCTTCGGTTTCGAGCCATTTGCGGAAGGCGGCGGCGCCTTGCTTGGCATAGATGGGGATGCCATCTTTCCAGGTGGCGCGGCCACACAGGACGCCATTGAACTTCACGCCGGATTCTCCGGCGAGTTCCAGCGTCTCGCTGAATTCCGCGTTGCTGACGCCCGCCGAGAGATAAATGAACGGCTTGGTCGCGACGTTCGCGGCTTTGTGGAACAGGTCGATGGCTTCTTTCTTGGTGTAGGCTTTCTGGCCGCCGAACGACTTGGTGCCTTCGACGAACTTCATGTTCACCGGCACTTCGACCTTCAGAACGTCGACGCCGTAGCGGTCTTTGCTGAACTCGCGCATGCTTTCGGTGACAATGTGCGGTTTCTTCTTGGCGTAGTCGAGACCCTTCTCGTCGGCGCCCTCTTCGTAGCCGACGAACTCCAGGAAGTAGGGGATGTCGTTGGCGCGGCATTCGTCGCCGATGCGCTCGACCCAGGCGTGTTTGATTTCGTTGACGTGCTTGGGATCGTCGGGGGTGTAGTACAGCAGGATCTTGACGCAGTCGGCGCCGGCTTCTTTCAGGCGGCGCGCGGACCAGACGTCGAGCAGGTCAGGCAGTCGGCCGGGGCCGGTCTTGTCATATCCCGTTTTTTCATAGGCGAGCAGCAGACCGGCGTTTTTGGCGCGGCGCTTCGAAGCGGGAAGTCCCCACTCGGGATCGAGCAGGATGGCGGTGGCGTGGGGGGTGAGAACTTCGCTGACCAGTGTCTTGAATTCTTCCATCATGGCGTCGGTGATTTCGCCGCCCTTTTCTTTGGCCAGTGATTTCTGCAGGGAGCCGCGCTGGTCCATGGCAGCGGCAGCGATGACGCCGCGTTCGTTGGAGACTTTCTTGAGACCGGCAAGTTTGCCAGGCGTAAGCTTCATTAGAATCCTCCTGAAATACGAATGAAAATGAGTGCTTGGAAGTACCGAGTATTGTAAACCAACGGGCGAGGAAAAGCGGTGTTCAGGGCCAGATGTCGAGGGCTGAATTCCAGTTCAGGATTCGACGAAAGAAGACTCGAGCGACGTGACCGGCGTCACCGAGGGTGACCGGCAAAAGAGCTACGATGAATCCGTAAGGTCACCTGCCCTGACGACAGGTTTGGAGGTGACGCTATGGTAGTCGTGTTGATGATTTTCTGCGCTGCGGGAGCCGTTTTCCTCCTTGGTCTAGGCGCGTATACGGAATTCCGGCAGTTGTGGGCCAATTCCGGGAAAGGCAGCGTAAGCCAGCACCTCCCCGTTCGGCCGTACCACCGTTAGCTCCGCGCGGCCCGTCAGTCGGTGGAGGCACCAGGAGCCTTCTTCTGCTGGATGCGTTCCAACACGCCTGCAGGCAGATTGTCGATGCGCCCGAGGAAGTCGGCGAGAGCCCACATTTCCTTGTCGGAATAAAAAGGGCCGTAGGCGGACATGGCGGTATTGCGGATGCCGTGCTTGATGATCCAGTACATTTCCGGTTCCGAGTATTGGGTGCCGATTTGGGCTAACTGAGGCACCGGAGGATAGTGACTGAGGTCTTCCCCAGCTTTCCCGGGCTCGCCGTGACACCCCGCACAACCATTGAAATAGAGCTTTCCTCCTTGGACGATAGCGTCTTCAACATTTCCGGGAGGAGGAACTTGAATTCCCGAGGCGCTTCTGCGGACGGAGGCGCGCACCGCGGAGTGCATCAGTTGACTCTCCCATGCCGGAGGCCTCGAGTCGCTCCGCACCTCTGCCAGGCCCAACCGGAAGTATGCGAGAGCTCCGATGGGGAGAACCACGAATGCCGCGATAAAGCCAAGAATAAAAGTTTTCACGCTAGTTCCCCGTTCCTTCCGCGAGGGCTGCGCGCACTGGTGGCGGGAGATCTGTGATGCGACTGATGAATCCGGCCAGGAGCCAGAGATGTTCGTCCGAATAGGAAGAGCCTTGCGCGGACATTCCCGTTCTGCGGATGCCATGCTTGGCGACCCAGTAGATCTGCGCTTCCGCATATGTTGTTCCGTCGCGTGCCAGCTGAGGTGCGGGAGGATAGAAGGTGGCGCCGAAGGTGCTTGGCGGTTTGCCCGGGGCGCCGTGACAGCCAGCGCAATCGTTTAGATATAGCTTTCCCCCAGCGATTAGGGCTTCGTCGCTGGTCGGCACGGGGCTTTTCAGGTCGTAAGGAACAGCGCGCCGAATCGAGGCGTGAACGGACGAGAACATCCAGCGGGTTGCCCACGCGGGAGTGGGGGCATCGGCGCGCGCATCGGCCATTCCCAGTCTCAAATATCCGAGAACAAAGAGGATGAGTACGAGACCGCCGGTCAGGAAACCGATGATGAATCTCTTCATGAAAACTCTCTTTCTTCTCTTACCCCACGCAGGCTGGCGATTTGAGTCGTGTCCCAGTTCGCGGCCTGCCCGACAGGCTGTCGAGCATCACTCGACGGACAGCCGACGAGCGCCTGTCCCCCTATGAGCTTGCCCCAGCAGTGGTATAGTGGTATGACCAATTTGTTGGGTTACAGCCTGCAAAGGCAGACAATAGACTTAAGCCGTTCCAGCTTGACCGTTCGCTTATTTGGACGAAGACCACCCGGGAAGGACAGCGTAATCATGACCATTGCAACAATTAATCCCGCGACGGGCGAAGTTATCAAAACATTCAAGCCACTTTCGGACGCCGAGATCGAGAAGAAGCTGCAACTTGCCGTCAGCGCGTTCCAGTCGGAACGCAAGACGCCGTTTGCCGTGCGGGCCAAACGCATGTTGAAAGCGGCGGAGATCCTGGAGCGCGACAAGCAGAAGTTCGCGCACCTGATGACGCTCGAGATGGGCAAGCCCTATAAGGCCGCCGTGGCTGAGGCGGTCAAGTGCACTACCGCCTGCCGCTACTACGCCGAAAACACGGAGCGCTTCATGGCCGATGAGCCCGTCGAGACCGGCGCGAAGAAGAGCTTTATCCGCTATCTCCCCATCGGACCGATTCTGGCCGTGATGCCGTGGAATTTTCCGTTCTGGCAAGTGATCCGCTTTGCGGCACCGGCGCTGATGGCGGGCAACGTTGGGCTGCTCAAGCATGCCTCCAACGTGCCGCAGTGCGCGCTGGCGATTGAGGGGATTTTTCTGGAGGCTGGATTCCCCACGGGGGTATTTCAGACGCTGCTGATCGGTTCTGGTCAGGTGGATGCGCTGCTCAATGATCCGCGGGTAGTGGCGGCGACGTTGACCGGCAGCGAACAGGCCGGAATCCAGGTGGGCATCGGTGCGGCGAAGCGGATCAAGAAAGTTGTGCTGGAGTTGGGCGGCAGCGATCCGTTCATCGTAATGCCCAGTGCCGATCTGGACGCTGCGGTGAAGACGGCCGTGGAAGCGCGCATCCTCAACAACGGGCAGTCGTGCATTGCGGCCAAGCGCTTTATCGTGGCGGAGCCCATTGCTGCCGAGTTTGAAAAGAAGTTTGTGGCGCGCATGGAGAGCCTTAAGATCGGTGATCCGTTCGACGAGAAGACCGAACTAGGTCCTTTGGCGACCGCGGATGCGGTGACGACGCTCGATGCCGACGTGCAGAAGACGGTGAAGGCGGGAGCAAAATTGCTGACCGGAGGGCATCCGGTGAAGGGGAAGGGAAATTACTATGCGCCGACGGTGCTGACCAACATTCCGAAGGATTCGCCTGCGTATGGCGAGGAATTCTTTGGTCCGGTGGCGTCGATTTTCCGGGTGAAGAATCAGGATGAAGCCATCCGAATTGCCAATGATGTGCGCTTTGGTTTGGGCGCGAGCGCGTGGACTAACGACGACCAGGAGCGCGAGCGCTTCATCAACGAACTGGAAGCCGGGATGGTGTTCATCAACAAGATGGTCGCCTCCGATCCCCGCATTCCGTTCGGCGGGGTGAAGCAGTCGGGGCACGGGCGGGAGCTTGGAGCCGTTGGGATTCGCGAGTTCCTGAACGCGAAGACGGTGTGGGTGGCGTAGAGGAAGGATGCTTGAACGAGGCGCGTGGGCCACGCTGCGATTCCGGGGATGAAACGCTCGAGGGGCCTGGCCGCTGTCGCCTTCGTCCAGACTCCTACGGAACTTGGGGGGCGGATTGTCGGAGGAGAACTTTCCTGCTCGCCAGACAGCAAATTCTGCCAGGGGCAAGCGTCGGCCTCGAGGCGGTGAATGGCTGCCTGAATCTTGTTGCTGGTTCCACCAGGACGCACCCAGACCACGTGGTAGCGCGCCTTCTTCCCGGCGTAGAGAATCCCAATCACCTCGCCGGAGCGGAGGTCGGCGTCGAGACCCGTCAACAATGCCCCACTCAGGCTGATATCGCGGGCGCGGGCTTCTTGCAGGAAGCGGTCGCCTCGGGTGTCTACGCCCCACACTGTAAGCGCGAGATCTACGTCACTGCGCGGCTCGCGACGGCGGTCTTTGCCGGGGCCATCGATGCTGCGGAGGGTTCCCATGCCTCACCGTAGCGTCGGAAGAGAGCGGTGTAAAGATTGGCTATGGCGCTCGGAGAAACGAAGGTCGCGTGGCGCGTTTCATTTCAGGAACCATTCCAAAACGGAACGGACGCCGCGCCACCCGTAGCGATCTGAGTGAGTCGCGCCCCGACCCAGAGCGCCGAGCTTTGCCCCTCTGGACGGCCGAGGGCGGCTGTCCCCCATATGGTTCGTGGCTATTGCCTCAGCGTGAGAGCTTGCAGGACTCCCTGCTGCTTGGCGATGAGAGACTGCACACCCTGGCGCGCATAGGAGATCATCTTCGCCAGTTGCTGGTCGTCGAAGACCTGGTGCTCAGCGGTCGCCTGCACTTCCACCAGTTTGTGCCCGGCAGTCATGACGAAGTTCATGTCCACGTCAGCGCGGGAGTCTTCTTCGTAGCAGAGATCGAGCAGGATTTCTCCGTCCACAATTCCCACACTGACCGCCGCGACGAAATCTTTGAGGGGGACCGATGTGAGTGTGCCCGCATCCACCAGCTTTTCTAGAGCCAGGCCCAGGGCTACGAATGCGCCGGTGATCGATGCCGTGCGGGTGCCGCCGTCGGCCTGGATGACGTCGCAATCGATCCAGACGGTGCGTTCGCCGAGGCGCGTGAGATCGGTGACGGCTCGCAGAGAGCGGCCGATCAGGCGCTGAATTTCGTGGGTGCGCCCGCTCTGCCTGCCCTTGACAACCTCGCGCGGGGTTCGGGTTAAGGTGGAGCGCGGAAGCATGCTGTATTCGCTGGAGATCCATCCCTTGCCGGAGTTGCGCATGAACTGAGGGACGGTCTCCTCGATCGAGGCGGTGCAGATGACGCGGGTGTTTCCCACTTCAATCAGGACGGAACCTTCTGCGGTAGTGATGAACTCCGGCGTAAGGACGACGGGGCGGAGTTGATCAGGAGCGCGATTATCAGAGCGGTAGAACATCATCGGGGATTGTAAATGATCGGCCGATACAGACCTCAGATTTCGGACCTCGGGCGTCGAAGTGATCGAAGCCAAAGGCGGCATTCTCCATGCCGTATTTCGGTCCACTCTCGAGGATCGACGGCAATGCCAGCCGGATTTCGCATGGCCTAAGAACCGCCCCCACCGGCGTTCACGCCCCCAGGGAAAACTGCCACCCATAAGCGGATTGCAATTCCTGTGTCGCCTTTCTTAAGGCGCCGATTGCAGTTGGGTGGCGAGCTGATTGACTGCGGTCACGTCGTAGACCGAGGAGAGATCGGCGTGTCCCGCAAGCGTGTCCCGTTCTTTTCCGTCTACCAGAATTTTCACTTTCAAAATACCGGGAGTGTTGGCCGAGATCGTGTGAATGAACGACGCCACGGTTAGTTCCTCGACCAGAACGCCTGAGCGGTGGGTGTCGGCAAAAGCGCCATTCAGATCGATGACGGCGACACCGGGATCCACGAGAAAGACGCTGCGCACATCGGCGCCGGAGCCCAGAGCGTGGGGCGAAGACTTGTCGAGGTAGAGCGAGAGCAGGGCGCGCAGGAGTTCTTCGGCGCGTTGCTGGCGTCCGGAGGGCAACGGAATCTGGGCCGACATAGCGCGCAGGCTGCCATCGTCATCGTGGGCGACGAACAGCGTGACTCGCTCGGTCGGTCCGGCCACCGGAGGAGCGAGCAGCCGGGCATCGGTCGAGGCGACCGGCGTTGAGGCGGCGGTCGTGCGAATGTGCCAGGCGTACACACTCAGGCCGAGGGCCGCGACGAGCAGCACCGTCAGAGCGATCAGCAGATGGCGGGGAATCATCGGTTTGTCCTCTCTGGTCGAATTTGATGAGTGGGCAAAAGGACAGTCCGGCCATCAGAGTCGAGAAGGCTGTCGAGCTGCTCTCGAGCGGACAGCCGAGGGCTGCGGTCGCCACATTCTCTGTTCCCACCCCCACCGTTCCCACGGTCCCGGTTCCAACATTCGCAAGATCGGAACTTCATGGTGCGCCTCCCAACTGATCGCGGGAGGCGGCAATCGCGGTTGCCACGGCGCTGGTGACAAGTTGCTGGTAATCGGGTGCCGTGAGTTGCGAGGAGTCGGATCCTTGTGGCGCGACTTCGACGGCGATGGCGGCTCCCATCACGTTGTTCAGAGGACGAAGAGGAGCGGTCAAGGTGCGAACCGGGATCTGCCGCCGCTGCAGTTCAAGGGCGATCGCAGTGGCGGCACTCTGGCTGACCGGCAACGAAGCATGCTGGGCGGTGGTCCAGGAGCGGAAGGTCCCGCGATCGTCGCCAGCGAAAGGCAGCAGCGCGGTGTACACGCGCACGCCGTGACCGTTCGAGGCCGCGTGCACCGCGATGTAGATGGCGGCGTGATCCGCGTTGGCGAAAATGGCACGCTGGTCCAGCGAGAGGTTCGCGTCGGAGTCGCGCAGCACCAGCGTCGGGATGCCGCGGCTCTCGAGTTCCTGGCGCAGGCTCCGAGCCAGCGCGACCGTGACGTCTTTCTCAAGCAGCGTGTTACTTAGAGTTTCTCCGTGATCGTCCCCACCGTGACTGGCGTCTACGACGGCAAAATAACGGCGAGTGGCGGGGACAGGAGGGGCTGGCGAAATGGAGGGGGACACTGCGGCGGGCGGAGGCACAGGAGTCGCCGGTGTTCCGGAGGCAGATGGCGCCGAATCTTGAGCGACCACAGGTGTCGACGTGGGAGAGATGGTGACCGTGTGTCCGTCGTTGCTGAAATTGGCCATCACGGGAATCGAGGTGTTCACCGTGACTACCGCCATGCCGTTGTGCTCGCTGTAAATGGCCGAGGGGATGGCTTTGCTGCCAAACGTGAGAGTCGGCGAGGCCGGCGCGACCAGCGGTTCGCGGGTGAAGGTCATGCGCAGCGCGCCCGGTTCCGTGGCCACGGTCGGGTTTACGGGAGCAGTGAAATGGAAGACGAGCCGCGGCGGATTGTCGGCGGACAGGGACGCGGTGAAATGCGTGGCCACGCTACCGATGAAGAGGCGTGCGGATTCCTCATGCAGAGTGACCGGGCCCCCTAGAAAGCGCGGCAGCAGGGAACTGAGCGACGCGACCGGGACCAGCCCGCGATTGTTCTCCAGCAGGAATTTTCCGCCGAGATCGGCTTCACGTCCCTGCACGCGGACGCGCGACTTCCCGGCCTGGAAATCGCCTTCCACGCTGTTGTAGCGGAGGCGCCAGCGCGGGCCCTCGTCTTTGGCGCTTACCTTGCCGAGCGGTTCGAGCACCTCGAGAAGGCCAACGTACTGGCGGCCTTCTCGCTGCACCAGGGGGAGTGAGTAGTTGGCCGCTACGGAGTAAACGGAGAGACGTTTTTCGGGCGGGGCGCCGGAGAGAACGATCACGCTGATCAGAATCAACCCGCATACTGTGAGAAATGGTGTCCTCACAGCCGGCGGTTCGGCGGCGCTACGGGAGCGGCTAATCCAGCTCATAGGCGGTCAGTCCGCTGAGCAGCTTGGGGTAAAAATCGGTGGACTTCTGAGGCATTACTTCGCCGGCAAAAGCTACGTCACGGACCTGCGATACGGGGCATGGGTTCATCAGGAACGCGATGTTGGCGAAGCCTTTCCGGACTTGCGCCAGAGCTTCGGAAGCTTCGCGCACGTAAGAAAGGTTTTGCTGGTTGCGAATGGACTCCTCCGAAAGCTTCAGCACTCCTTCCAGGAGGCATTTGTGAAGTTGCACGACATCAAGCGATCGCTGGCGAGCCGACAGGCCGATCAGGTATTGCTCCCCGGCAGACTTGGGAGAATGCAAGAGGAAAGCGCGGTCGGCAGTGACTGCGAGCAGAGCGGTTCCGGTGCCGCTTCGCTCGCCCAGGAGCGCGGTGGCGCAGGCAGCGTCCAGCGCGGGTTCGATCTGGTCGACTTCGAAGAAAGCGCGGCTGGAGTTCCGGAAGTCGTCCACTGAGAACGAGGCGAGAGAATGCACGACCCGATGCGTCGGCAGCACCAGCAGTCCCGGGTCGTTCATGTTCACGAAGCTCATCATGACAAATTCGTACGGGGCCTCGGGATTCGCCCCCGGGCCCGCTGAGGCGCGACATTCGTTGCGAAAGTTGAGCGCGGTTTCGTAGCGGTGATGGCCGTCGGCGATGACCAATTTCTCGTCGCGCATCTTGTTCTGAACGGATGCAATTACTTTGGGATCAGAAATCTGCCAGACCCGGTGCGCGACCCCGTATTCGTCGACCACGTCGATCGTGGGGGCAGCGTTGGGCCCGGGCGTGAGCAGGGAATCCATCGACCCGGAATCCTCATACAGCAGAAAAAGTTGTTCGTAGTGGGCGCGGGTGGTGCGCAGCAGGTCGAGCCGGTCGGCCTTTGGCTTGGACAGAGTCTGTTCATGCCGGTAGACGACTCTGGCGGCATAGTCTTCCACACGGCCCAAAGCGATGAATCCCCGGCGCTCCAAGTTGGTTCCTGTCGGCGCCGTAAAGGTCTGGGAATAGGCGTAGATGCTGGGTGCAGAATCCGGCCGGAGGATCCCCTGAGCGCGCCATTCTCGGCCATACGCCGCGGCGCGGGTGTAGACGTTGTTGAAGGCGTTGTCCGCTGGTTCGCGGTGACCCAGGATGATACGCACCAGGTTGTAGGGGCTGGCAGCGTAGTAGCGCTCCTGCATCGCGGGAGTGATTTTGTCGTAGGGCTGGGTCACTACCTGCGAAGCAGAAACACGCTGCAGGTCGTAGCGAAGGGCGCGAAACGGACGAATGTCAGCCATGGGAAACTTTTGATTGTAACAAGATAGCGGGAACTCCCGGGAACGGGCCGCCGGGGCAGGCTGAGATGCGGCATGAAAACGGTCAAAAGGAATTTAACCACGAAGATCGCCGAGGAATCGCGGAACGCACCAAGAAAATCTTGCCGATCATGGTGCAAACTGCACAGTAACGCGGGTAACCGCCCCTGGCGCGGCCTTCCAGCACGGAACAACCAAAATGCGGCTGCTGGATTTGTCTCCTAATATTGACAAAAAGGCTGCGCCGCCCGGCCAAACCTGTGCTAACATCCGCGTCAGAAGAGGTATTTTATGGCCCGCCTGGATTCTGGGCGCTGGTCATCTCGCCCGATGGCCCTAGTTCGAAGTGGCTGTCCGGTTCTCCTTTGGGACCCGTCTGAACCCCGGCTGCGCCAAAATTCAAAGTTCGTGAACCCTAATGCGCCATGGAGATGGCTCGCTCTCGCTGTGTTTGCGCTCGGGTGCCTGGGCATTCCCGCGTTCGGGCAAACCGATGTGAATGACGTGCACGTTCCGCCGCGAGAAGTGGCCAAGCCGCCGGAGGTTCCCAAGCCGGATCTGCTGGCTTCTACGCCCGGTCTTACTGCCCGCGTGCGACCGCTGAAGGTCGACGTGGACTTGGTCTTGGTTCCAGTAACCATCACCGACCCCATGAATCGGCTGGTGACGGGGCTGGATAAGGTGAACTTCCAGCTGTTCGAGGGCAATTCGGCGCAGGAGATTCGAACTTTTTCCAGCGAGGACGCCCCCGTTTCTCTCGGCGTGATCTTCGATTCCAGCGGAAGCATGAGCAGCAAGATGGAACGAGCCAAAGAAGCCGTGGTGGAGTTCTTCAAGACAGCGAATCCGCAGGATGAGTTTTTTATGATTACCTTCTCCGACGAACCGGAGGCGGTGAGCGACTTCACTAGTTCTGTGGATGAGATCCAGAACAAGTTGGTGTTCGCGGTGCCCCGGCATCGTACGGCGCTGCTGGATGCTATTTACATGGGCATCAGCAAGATGCGCCAGGCCAAGTATCCCAAGAAGGCGCTGCTGATCATTTCCGACGGCGGCGACAATCACAGCCGCTACACCGAGGGCGAAATCAAGTCGTTGGTGAAGGAAGCCGACGTGATGATCTACGCCATCGGTATCTACGACCGTTACGCTTCCGCCATGGAGGAACGCCTGGGGCCGCAACTGCTCAGCGACATCTCCGAACTGACCGGAGGCAGGGCGTTTACCGTCGATAACCCTAACGACCTCGGGGACGTGGCGACCAAGATCGGTGTGGAGCTACGCAACCAATATGTCCTGGGGTACCGTCCTAGCAAAGTGGTGCGCGACGGCAAATGGCGTAAGATAAAAGTAAAGCTGCTGCCACCGAAAGGATTGCCGCCTCTACGGGTGTATGCCAGGACGGGATATTACGCGCCTGCGGAATAAGGCCGCGAGGGCAGGGGTCGTCTTCACATGGGTGATTTTGGCTGGCATGGCAATGCTGGCCTGGTCGCAGGCTGCTCCGCCTCAGAACGAAAGCAAACCTACCGCTACACCTCCCACCTCAAAGGAACCTGCCATTCCTTCTTCAACGCAAGACGACCAGGACCAGAAGCTCAATGACCAGGGAATTTTCGTCTTCCGCAAGGCCGTGGACGAAGTGCTGCTGCACGCCTCGGTGATCGATGACAAGCAGCACATCGTTACCACGCTCGACCGCGGCGCGTTCACCGTGTTTGAAGACGGGAAGCAGCAGAACATCATCTCTTTCCACCACGTGGACATCCCGGTGGCGATGGGCATCATCATCGACAACTCCGGTTCGATGCGGGAGAAGCGGAACAAGGTGAATCAGGCCGCGCTCAATCTGGTGCGGTCGAGCAATCCGCAGGATGAAGTCTTCGTCGTGAACTTCAACGACGAATACTATCTCGACCAGGACTTCACCAACGACCTGCGGAAGCTGAAGGAAGCGCTGGAAAAGATTGACGCCCGCGGAGGCACCGCCCTCTACGACGCGGTCGTGGCCTCGGCCGAACACCTGAAGCGGAACGCGCGCCTCGAAAAGAAAGTGCTGTTCATTGTGACCGACGGCGAAGACAACGCCAGCAACGAGACTTTGGAGCAGGCGGTGAAGCAGTTGCAGGAAGAGAATGGTCCGTCCGTGTATGCCATCGGAATTCTGGGGGACGAAGAGCATCCCAAGCGCGCCAAGCGCGCGCTGGAGATCCTCGCGCAGCGCACCGGAGGCATCGCCTTCTTTCCCAAGACGCTCGATGAGGTGGACGAGATCAGCCGGACCGTCGCGCGGGACATCCGGAATCAGTACGCGATTGGCTACAAGCCGACCAATCCCAAGGGGACCGGGGGCTTTCGCCAGATTCGTGTTGAAGCCAAGGCCAAGGGACACGGCAAGATGACCGTGCGCACCAAGAGCGGGTACTACGCGGGGGCGCAGCCGGCGGCCGCGGGAAGCAAGTGAGAATTCGAATCGAGGGGGGTGGCAGGAGGCTTAGTACAGGCCTGCCTCAAGGCCCCACATCTCGCAAAATGCGCGGGATATGCGGCACCCTGGGCGCTGCAGTTTCCTGGACGCGGACGATAGGCCCGAGACGTTGCAGGCAACGTTTTCTACGGGGCCGGATGGTCTAGCAGGTGCGCGGCGGATTCGATCAACGACGATTCTTCCTCTAACGCTTTCGCCACCCGCCCGATTTCCTGCTCTGCCTCGGCATACCTCTTCTGCTCAATGCCCTCGCGCACACTGGGAACGGTCTTTACCTCGTATCCGCTGTAAATTCCAGGAGCATAGAGCATGTGCTGATACCAGGGACGGCGCGGGAGTCCGTCCTCATTGGTCAGTTTCCGCTCGCTCTCCATCAGTCGCTGGTTCAACGCGTGCAGGGATTCCAGTTGGCTCTCACCCAGAGCCGACTGCTTGTGCGTTAACGCCTGTCGGTAGAGTTCCGCGCTTCGAACCAGCGCATCAGCCGCGTTCTGCATGGGGGCAAAATTCATGTGCGGAGGAACTTCCTCGCGAGGCGGCGCCACCGTTGGTCGGCGGGGGTCCAGAGTGGCTTGAAAGACGCCTTCGTCCAATTCTTGATTGCGCTCGCGAATTTCTTCCTGCTTGTCGGCCAGCAGCTTCTCCAGATCCTTGGTGTACTTCTGGATGGTGTCGGCAAAATCCACGAAATCAAGGGGAAGGACTTCGGCGTCGGCTAGGCGCATCACCGCCGTGCCAACCGTCTGCGAAAGCGCGCGGCCGTAAACGAAATCGAAATCGGAAAAATGGGTGTACCAGTAGAAGTCGTCGTAAATCGAGTGATAGATGCCCTGTTCGTCCTCGCCCTCGTAGCCCAGGTCGAGCGTGGCGATGCCGAGATGATCAAGGAATCCGGTAAAGTCGGTGCCCGAGCCTAGCGCGTTGATGCGCAAATCGGCACGCTGCCGCAGTTCTTTCCGGGCGTCGGCGGACTTGGCCTGCGCGATCTTCGACAATTGCAGGCGCTGCCAGACTGTGAGTTTGGTTTCTGGGTCCTCGATGTCACGGGCAACTCCGTTGATGAACTGTTCCAAAGTGTGCGAGCCGCCCATGCTGAGCACGCCACGATCATTGCCATCGGTGTTGATGTAGACGGCGGCATGCTGGCGCAACTCGTCGGCATGCGCTTCGACCCACTCCGTCGAGCCCAGCAGCATGGGCTCTTCGCCGTCCCACGCAGCGTAGATGATGGTGCGTCGTGGTTTCCAGCCTTGCTTGAGCAGTATCCCGAGCGCGCGCGCTTCCTCGAGTAGCGGAGACTGGCCGGAGACCGGATCCTCCGCCCCGTTCACCCAGGCGTCGTGATGATTGCCGCGGATGATCCATTCCTCGGGAGCAACGCTGCCGGGAATCTTGGCGATCACGTCGTTCACCGGCTTCGTGTCCCAGTTGAATTCGACTTTCAGATGGACTTTCGCGGGCCCCGGTCCCACGTGGTACGGGATGGGTAGGTTTCCACGCCACTCGTCGGGCGCCATGGGCCCTTTAAGCGCGGCCAGCAGGGGCTGGGCGTCGCCGTAGGAAATCGGCAGGACCGGGATCTTCGTGATGCTCTTCGCGTCTTTCAGCGCCAGCCGTTTTGCACCGGGTGTAGCGCCGATGCCGGGAGTGAGCGGGTCTCCGGGACTCGACGACGCAAAGTCCATCACGCTCCCGCGCTGCACGCCGTCCGGATTGCGCATCGGCCCTTGTGGGAACACGTTGTCGCGGGTGTAACCATCATCCTGCGGTTCCGAATAGATGAGGCAACCGATGGCTCCGTGCTCGGCCGCAACTTTCGGTTTCACTCCGCGCCAGGAGTGGTAGTACTTCGCAATCACGATCGCGCCCTTCACCGAAATGCCGAGCCGGTCAAGTTTCTCGTAGTCCTCGGGCAAGCCGTAGTTCACAAAAACGAGCGGCGCGGTCACGTCGCCATCGATCGAGTATGCGTTATACGTCGGAAGTTGCTCCGACTTCTGATTTGAGGTGGGATCGATCGCCAGCGCCGGCTCTTCCAGTTGGGCCGTGAACTTCGTGGGCTCCACCATCTCCAGAACGCGAATCTTGGGCGTCGGGAACAGGACGTCGAAAGTTTCGATGTGCGCGTCGAGCCCGAATTCTTTAAACCGGGCGAGAATCCATTCCGCATTGTCCTTGTCGTAAGGCGAACCAACGTGATGGGGGCGAGCACTCAGTCGCCGCATGTACTCCTTCAAATTGGCTGGATCCGGTATTGCGCGAAACTTGGTCTCCCACTCGCGCTCCGTCTGGCTGGAACGGGGCGAGTAGCCAGCCAGCGGAGTCTCATCCGCGGCCAATCCCACGGAGGGAAGAATCAGGGTAGAGATCAGCACAACGGCGGCGAAGCGTCGCATGCGAGTCCTTTCTGGGATGGGCGTAACTTGGATGAGGTGCAATTATAGCCGCAAGCCTGCTTGCGTCATTCCCTCATCGGCGCCTGGAGCGTGTCAATTCTTCGGAACGTAAGGGGATGCTGACCTCACGGGTGGTGCGGGAAGGGCTGGGAGCATAGACCCACTGCTTCACGGCCTGGATCGCAGATTCTGCGAGAATGGGGTTCCCTCCCAACCGTTGAACGCCGTCGACATTACCCTTGGGGGAGATGGTAACGATGAGGCGCACAGTTCCGCCAATCTGCAGCCGCACCAGGGTCTCCGGGTATTCCGGTTCGACGCGCGTAAGAAGCTTTCGTTCCGCGTTGGCTGCAGTCTGCGAGATCGTGAGGACCTTCACCCCGTCGGAGGGGAAGTCGGAGCTCACATATCCGATGGCGCCTTTCGTGCTGGCAACGTAGTGGACGATCTCGGCATCGGAATCCAGAAACTTGGGCATGGCGCCAGCACCGGTGAAGACGAGAGTGCGGGGCCGCCGACCTCGATAGGCCGTGTATGAGACTGTGCCAAGTTTCCGCGGTAGAGTGGTGGAGCCGTAAATGTCGCCGCCAAGGTGAGAGATGGTGGACGAACGCAGATCCAGCGGATAAATGGATTGGGGAAAAATCGCCCAGGTTTGCAGGACATCCCTATCTTGCGTGTTGTTGTACAAGCCGAGTGTGGTTTTGACCTTGCCGCCGCGAATCCCAAGCCAGTTCTTGAACCGGTAGTCCCCGTACGCCCAGTCCAGTTCGGGCCACCAATCTCCGATTTGCCCAATGTTGCGGTCGTAGAGCTGGCCCCGACACGAAACTTATCGCTGATCTCTGCCGATATGTTTGCGCCAAGGTCCGTGAAAGCCGCACTGCCCTGGCTGGTCTTCATGGTGAGCCAGTTGTTCTGGTCGGTGTAGACGAATCCCTGGGAGGCAAATCCGTGAACCTGCACGTTAGGGTTCCAGAGTCTAAATTCCTGCGCGCGGAGTGCGGGCGGAGCTGCGCACAGGCAGAAAAGAGTCAATGTGACGATTTGAGTGCGCATATGTACTCCTGAGGTAGGGGGTCTCTTTTCTAAGAATCGGAAAGTCGAAGAAAAACTTGAGTGTCGGTTCGAACCAGGGATAAGGATGACGGTCGTAACCCTAGTCTGCCGCACTGGAGGGTGCGTACGATTGACGAGTTTCTCTCCACCCCGTACCCTGTAAAGTGCGCTCCCAAAACTCAGAAATGTCCCGCCTGCGCGTAGCCGACGACATTACCCAACTGGTCGGCGAAACTCCCATGCTGCAGTTGAAGCGGCTGGTTCCGGCCGGATCGGCGGACGTGTTTGCCAAACTGGAGTACCTGAACCCGGGCGGCAGCGTGAAAGACCGCGCGGCCATTGGCATCATCCGGCGCGCTGAGCAGGAAGGAAAACTGTCGCCCGGCGGCACGATTGTTGAGGCGACCGCGGGAAACACCGGCATCGGCCTGGCGCTGATCGGCGTGAACCGCGGCTACAAGGTAAGACTGTTCGTGCCCGAGCGCTTTTCCGAGGAGAAGGTCAAGATCATGAGGGCCCTCGGCGCCGACGTGGTACGGACTCCTGACGCTGAGGGCATGCTGGGCGCGATCCGGCAGGCCAAGGAACTTGTCGCCGGCGATCCCACGGCATTTATGGCTGGACAGTTCGAGAACTTGGCCAATCCCGATTATCACTACGAGACCACGGCCCACGAGGTCTTCGAACAGATGGAAGGGAAAGTGGATGCCCTCGTGCTCGGATGCGGCACATCGGGAACGTTCTCAGGGATCGCGCGCTACCTCAAAGAGAAGTCACCCCGAGTGCTGGCCTTCGCGGTCGAGACGCAAGGATCGGTGTTGGGCGGGGGACCGCCGGGGCCGCATAAAGTTGAAGGAATCGGAGCTAGCTTTATCCCCAAGACTTTCGATCGGTCGGTATGCGACGAAGTCATGATGGTCATGGACGACGACGCTTTCGGCATGGTGAAAACGCTGGCTGCGCAGGAAGGTGTGCTGGCGGGATCGAGCGGTGGGGCGGCGGTGTTCGCGTCGTTGAAAGTTGCGAAAAGGCTGGGGCCGGGGAGACGCGTGGTGACCATCATTCCCGATTCGGCGGAGCGGTATTTATCCAAAAAGATTTTTGAAGGCGGCCTGTAGAGCCGCGGGCCTCGCGGATTCACACTCATGAAGAAAAATAAGGATGCAGGTTTTGCTACGCGCGCTATTCATTCCGGTCAGGAGCCCGATCCCTTGACGGGCGCAGTCACAGTGCCCATCTACGCTACCTCCACCTACGTGCAACAGGGCATTGGGGAGCACAAGGGATACGAATATTCCCGCGTGTCGAACCCCACGCGCACTCGCTTAGAGCAGAATCTCGCCGCCCTCGAAGGCGGAGCGGCGGCTCGGGTTTTTGCCAGCGGCATGGCCGCGATCAATGCTATCGTCAGCATGCTGAAATCCGGCGACCATGTGGTGTGCGGGAATGATTTGTACGGTGGAACACCGCGGCTGTTCAACCAGGTGATGGCCGGGTTCGGGTTGGAATTTTCCTACGTGGATACTTCCGACGCGGACAACGTCGGACGTGCCATCCGCAGGAATACGCGAATGGTGTATGTGGAAACTCCAACGAATCCGCTAATGCGCCTGAGCGACCTTGCGGCCATCAGCACCATATGCCGGCGCAAGAAAGTTTCGCTCGTCGTGGATAACACGTTCATGTCTCCGTACTTCCAGCAGCCGCTTGCGCTGGGCGCGGACATGGTCGTGCACTCGACGACCAAGTTTCTGAACGGCCACAGCGATGGTTTGGGCGGAGTGGTCGTGTGCGCGAAGCAGGAGTACGCCGATAAGCTCGCGTTCCTGCAGAAAGCGGCGGGTGCGATACTTTCCCCCTTCGAATGCTGGCTCGTGCTGCGTGGAGTCAAAACTCTGGCTGCTCGCATGGAAATTCACGACCGGAGCGGCCGCATCGTGGCCGATTTTCTCTCCAAGCACAAAAAGGTGAAAGCAGTGTTTTATCCGGGATTGGCGGATCATCCGCAGCATGCGCTGGCTCGCCGTCAAATGAGCGGCTTTGGATCGATGATCACGTTTGAAGCCGGCTCTCTGAAAAACGCGAACAAGATGCTCAAGAAAGTTCGCGTTTGTTCTCTGGGCGAGTCCCTGGGCGGCGTCGAAACGCTTATTTCGCATCCCGCGACCATGACCCACGCGGCGCTGGGCCCCAAGGGCCGCAGAGCCATCGGCATCACCGACGGCATGGTCCGTATCTCTGTAGGGATTGAGGATGTCGACGACATTCTCGAAGATCTGGATGCGGCGCTGAAGGCAGTCTAAAAAACCTGTTGGCCGCGGATTTCGCGGATAAGCACGGAGCAGTCCTAACGAGTACGGACCCACGCAGGGGGATAAAACCCTGTTCAATAGCCTCGGGGGCTAAAGCCCTTATAGAAAAGAAGGCGTATGCAGCGCGGAAAGCGCTGCGCCACCCAAGAGCGAGTTTTTCAGCAAGCTACCGGGAAGCTAGCCACGGGGCAAATGCCCAATTGAGGGTAGGCCCGGGGCGGTCAGACTGAGATGACTTCCAGGCAAAACCAAACTTATTCCCGCGAGTGGAATTCGGCTGTCTACCACCGAGTTTCCGGGCCGCAGGTCAGTTGGGGTAAGAAGGTACTGTCACGTCTGCACCTGCGTGGCGATGAAGTTGTGCTCGATGCGGGATGTGGAACTGGTCGCCTTACCGCCGATCTCATGGAGGCACTACCGCGCGGGCGCGTGGTAGGTGCGGACTTGTCTCAGAACATGTTGGGCTGGGCGCGAGAACACCTGTCTGCTTACGGCACTCGCGTCAGCCTGGTCGCATGTGATCTCTTAAATTTGCCCTTCGACCACGGATTCGACGCCATCGTGAGCACGGCCGCCTTTCATTGGGTGCTCGACCACGATCGATTGTTCGTGAACCTGCGCCGGGCGCTGGTTCCGGGAGGATGGCTGGAGGCCCAGTGCGGAGGCGGTCCCAACCTCGTCAAACTCCGCAACCGGGTGAACGCGCTGTCTTCGAGGTCGAAGTTCGCGCCATTCTTTTCCGGTTTCCACGAACCCTGGCTTTTTCAGGATGCGGAAGACGCAGCCGACAGTCTGCGACGCGCTGGGTTTGTCGAAGTGGAGACTTCGACCGAAGCTGCACCCACGATTCTCCATGACGCCGAACAGTACAGCGAGTTCGTGCACAGCATCATTCTGCGCCGTCACCTGGAAAATCTTCCCTCGGAAGCACTTCGAGCGGAGTTCATGGCGGAACTTACCGAGTTCGCAGCGGGCGATGATCCGGCATTCTCGTTAGACTACTGGCGGCTGAATCTTGGCGGACGAAAGCCAGGATAAGCCTGAACCACAGAGGGAACAGAGGAAGAACTCGAAGGCAAAACCAGCGGCTCTTCAAGGCGCCGGCTTCTCCTCCCTCACCAGCGAGTATCCCAACCACTGCAGGTACTCTAAACTGCCATCCTCGATATTGATCGCCACGCACTCCGGGAGTTCGTAAGAGTGCAACTCCCGAATGGCGTCGCGGACTTCGGGAAAACGTTCCGCGCTGGTCTTGATGAGCATCAGCCATTCCCGGCTGGATTCCACTTTGCCCTGCCAGCGGTAGATGGATTCGATCCGTGGGACGATGTTCACGCAGGCAGCCAGTTGGTTCTCGACGAGATGACGGGCGATCTTCTGAGCTTCCTCTTCCGATCCCGCGGTGGACAGGACGATTCGTTTGTCGGTCATATAAAATCAGCCGTCAGCTCTCAGCTTGTCGAGGGAGAGATTACCATTTCCTGGCAAAGGGGCGACCCAACTATGCTAACGCAAATCAAGTTTGGCACATCGGGTTGGCGGGCGGTCATGGCCGAGGAGTTCACGTTTGCCAACGTGCGGCGCGCCGTGGGCGGAATCGCCCGCTACGTGGCTTCACAAAAGCCACAGGGTGCGCGGGTTATCGTGGGTCGCGATCCGCGGTTTTTGGGAGAGACCTTCTGCACCATGGCAGCCGAGATTCTGGCGAGGCTGGAGATCACGCCCCTGTTGGTTGCCGAGCCTGCGCCCACTCCGGCCTTTGCCCACGCCGTCATTCAGAACACGGCGGATGGCGTCATCAATTTCACAGCCTCGCACAATCCACCAGAATACAACGGAATCAAATTCTCCACGCTCGACGGTTGCCCCGCGTTGCCCGAAGTCACGAAAAAGATCGAGGCAGAAATCGTCGCTGGGGACAATACTCCGCCCGCCAAAGTTGACGGTGCTGGTCCTTTTCAAGACGTGGTTACGACTGCATATCCGGCGCTCGATCCCAAGCCCGGCTACCTGAAACGCCTGGCGGAGATCGTCGATCTGGACGTTATCCGCAAGGCCAACCTGCGGGTGGCGTTTGACCCGATGTGGGGCGCGGCGCGCGGATACTCCGACGAATTACTGCGCGACGCCGGGGTGCAGGTCGCCACCGTGCACGACTACCGCGATGTCCTGTTCGGCGGACACGCCCCCGAACCCGACGATCATCTGTTGGAAGATCTGAGAAAAAAGATGCGCGAGACCGGAGCTCAGATCGGTATCGCGACCGACGGCGACGCCGACCGCTTCGGCATCGTCGACGCCGACGGGACTTTCCTGCAACCAAACTACATAATTGCCTTGCTGTTTGACTACCTCGTCGAAAGCCGTGGCTGGAAAAACGGTGTGGCCAAGTCGGTCGCGACCACCAATCTGATTAACGCTCTGGCGCAGGCGCACGGCGTCGAGTTGCATGAGACTCCGGTGGGCTTCAAGTACATTGGCGAGCTGATCATGCAGGACAAGATTGCGATTGGCGGGGAAGAAAGCGCAGGTCTCTCGATCCGCCATCACGTTCCCGAGAAGGATGGTGTGCTGGCTGGGCTGCTGTGCTGTGAAGCGGTCGCGAAAAGAGGGAAGTCTCTGGGCGAGCAACTGAAAGCGCTGTGTAACCAAGTAGGTTCCTACTACCCCCAACGGGAGAACTTCCGCTTGACGCCCGAGGTCAAGACCAAGTTCACTGAAAAGTTACGGTCTGATCCGAAGGAGTTCTGCGGGCACCCGGTGGGCCAGGTCGTTCGCACCGACGGGTTGAAACTAGTGTTCAGCGACGGATCGTGGGTCTGCTACCGCTTGTCGGGAACTGAGCCCGTGGTGCGTGTGTACACGGAAGCGCGCAGCGAGAAGGGCTTGGAGAAGCTGAGCACTGCCGCGAAGCATTGGATTTTCGAGTGACGCACTGTCCGTGAAGCGCTTTTCCAAAGTCGCGAGATTTCCCCGTCCCGAGGACGGCCTGCGCGCCATGGTCGAACGAGCTCCGCAGGCGGAGGCGTTTGCCGCTACATGGATTGAGCGCGTCCGGCCGCAGGGGCTCCGCATATACGCCCTGCGACGGCGCATCGCGACCATCGCCGTGATGGTGCTGGCTGCGTCGCTGTTTGTCCATGTTATGTTCGGCGCGAATGGAATGATCGTTTACAAGCAGAAGCGGACTGAGTACGAAGCTTTGCGCAAACAGATCGTTCAGGTGCAGCAGGAGAATGACCGCTATACGCAGCAGATCCAGGGCCTGAAGAGCGATCAGAAGTCCATCGAAAAAGAGGCGCGCGAGCAGTTGGGTTATGCCAAACCGGGGGAGTATGTGTATGTTGCGCCGGTTCCCTCGAAACCCGCGCCCCCGGCGACTCACTCTGCGAAAAAATAGCGCGTGCAGTTTTCCTGGCGTGCAACTTCCGAGTATTGATTGCGCAGTTCCGCTGACAATCCCATGGCAGCCGTGTGGTATATTTGCGTAGTCTCATTTCACAATCGAGAAGGGATTGGCTGCTCCTGCGAACGGAGAGCTACATTCTGCTCGTACTGTGAGCTATTGCGGCGTGGGGCCGCAATCTGAACTTCAAAAAGGAGAAGAATCGGCCATGAGAAAAGCTTTGCTGATCTGTCTTGCGTTGAGTTTCGTGTTCGCCTTGTCGGCGATGGCGTTCGATGATATGGGCAAGAGCGCAACCATCAACGGATGGGTCTCCGACGCCAAATGCGGAGCCAAGGGCGCTAACGCCGGGGCCGAGGCTTGCACCAAGAAGTGCGTAGCTGGCGGCGAGAAGATGGTCATTGTCAGCGATACCGATTCGAAGGTCATCGCTGTCGACAACCAGGACGCGCTGAAGGGTCACGAAGGACATCACGTCACCGTGACTGGCACCATGTCGAAGGACTCGATGCATGTGGCCAACGTCAAGATGATGTGAGTTGGTCTGCGGATTAAGGCAAGTTGAGGGCGGCGACGAGCCGCCTTCTTTATTTTCGTAAACACTCAGTTGTTCCGTTTGCTCCCGGCGCATTCCAGACCATGGCGAGAGAGACGCTGCCCGGAACGCCTCGGCGATGCAACGAGACGCGGGCGGGGACGCTCGCGCCACACGAGCAACCTATCGCACAACCCCTTCCAGCGGCGAACTGGCCGTAGCGTACAACTTCCTCGGCATGCGACCCGAAAGGTAAGCTTGCCTTCCCGCCAGCACCGCATGGTGCATGGCTTCGGCCATCAGCACGGGATCCTGGGCGTTAGCAATGCCCGTGTTCATCAGCACCGCGTCAGCGCCGAGTTCCATCGCGATCGCGGCGTCTGAGGCCGTGCCGACTCCTGCGTCCACAATCAAGGGCACGCCTGTAATCATTTCGCGCAGAATGCGAATGTGGGCCTGGTTCTGGATTCCCATACCACTGCCGATGGGCGCGCCCAACGGCATGATCGTGGCCGCGCCTGCGTCAATCAGACGCTTCGCAAACACGATGTCATCGGAGGTGTAGGGAAGCACCGTGAAGCCTTCCTTCACCAGCACCCGCGTGGCTTCGAGCGTAGCCTGCACGTCGGGATAAAGCGTGGCCTGATCGCCGATCACCTCCAGTTTGACCCAATCGGAGAGGCCGACTTCGCGGCCCAGGCGTGCGGCGCGGATGGCCTCGTCGGCGGTGTAGCATCCGGCAGTGTTGGGAAGCAGAAAATATTTCTTAGGGTCGATGAAGTCGAGCAGCGATTCCTTGCTGCGGTCAAGATTGACGCGGCGTACCGCTACGGTGACCATCTCCGCGCCGCTGGCTTCAAGCGCGCGCGCCGTCTCCTGAAATGATTTGTATTTTCCTGTGCCCACGATCAGGCGGGAGCGGAAGCAGCGTCCGGCAATTATCAGTGAGTCCGACATGGGATCATTGTAATGAAAGCGGCAGGTGAGAGTACACGCGAATGCGGGAGCAGTATTTTGACCAGACCCTGCTACCGATTCTTTGGCAAAGTCGTCTACATGTTCGAGTCTTAAGGCAAATCGCAAGCAAAGAGCTACCACTCGATGATTACGCGCCGAGAAGCAGTTTGCCGGTTGGGTGCCGCCTCCGCCGGGGCATGGTTTGCGGCTGTGCAGATGGGGCTGAACGTTTCGGTTGCGTCCGCTGCATTCGCAAAAGATGATTCCGCTCCTTCGCTCGCCCCCGGCGCCCCACTGTCCGAACAGAGGGTGGCTGTGATTGAGGCGTTTAAGGAACAATCTGACGGGCTGGAGAAGAAGTTTGAAGCGCGTTCGTATAAGAGTGATTGGACGATGCCCTATCGTTTGTTTCGGCCGGCAACAAACAAGAAAGTCCCGCTTGTTTTGTATCTGCACGGAAGCGGCGGTCTGGGAGATGACAACCTGAAACAGTTGAGCCTTGGCAATACTTTTGGAACGCGTGTCTGGTTGCTTCCACAAAACCAGAAGGACCATCCCTGCTACGTCGTGGTACCGCAGACCGATCGCGGATGGGCTCGGTACGATTTATCGCGACCGACCGGGGGAACGCCGAAGATGCTCCCGGGCCTGGGGGATGGGGCACGGTTGGCGCTCGAGATTGTCGCCGCCTTATGCCGCGAATTTCAGATTGATGAACACCGCATTTATGTAACGGGGCAATCCATGGGCGGCGCGGGGACTTGGCACATGACTGCGCAACGCCCCAAACTCTTCGCTGCAGCGATAGCGTGTTGTGGCAGTCCCACCATGGAGGATGCCACAGCGTCGATCGCCACTCCGCTCTGGAACTTTCAGGGAGATGCCGACCAAACCGTTCCTGTGACCTTGTCGCGTGAGCGCATCGCGGCCATGCGGAAAGCGGGTGGGCGCCCACTCTATACCGAGTACGCTGGCGTAGACCACAACGTCTGGGAGTGGGCCTACACCGAACCGGAGTTGCTGAACTGGGTGTTCTCTCAACAGCGTAGCTAACGCCGCCGATTATCAGAAACGAAAGGCACCGCACCGTAGGAATTCGACAGCATCACGGAGAACGAATGCCATTCAAGCCAAACGTACGCCAACCGCTCTTTCTGGTGATTTCCCTGGGGCTTTGGGTGGCAGCTGCGCCAATGTCAGGGCAGACCGAACGAAAAGTGACGCAGTTGGCCGATGGCGTGTATGAGATTGAGCATCAAGACGCGCTCGACGGATTCGCGAGCGGCAATACCACAGTGATCATCGGCACCAGGCAGGTTTTCGTAGTGGATGCCTGTTTCCTGCCGTCGGCCGCTCGGGAAGACATCTCTCAAATCCGCAAGTGGACGGACAAACCTGTGAGCTTTGTACTCAACACGCACTTTCATAACGATCATAATTTGGGGAACCGTGCCTACATGGATGCTTTCCCTGCCCTGACGATCATCGCTCACGCAGAAACAAAAAAAGATATGGACATGTTCGGTCCAGGTTCAGAGAGTAGAGAGGAGAAAGCCACGGCATTTCTTCAACAGATGCAGGACACCGGACAGACTAAGGATGGCAGGCCCTTGACGGCAGAAGAAAAGACGGAGGTGAAGAACGCGCTCGCTCGGCGCTTGCCGGTGATGCAAGAACTCAAGCAGGTCAAGTTTCAAAGCGCGACCCTAACCTTCGAGCATGATTTCTCCGTTGATATAGGAGACCGGGAAGTCGAGGTCAAGTTCTTAGGCCGAGGCAACACGGCGGGTGACGCAGTGGTTTATCTCCCCAAGGAACGGATCGCAATTGCGGGCGATCTTGTAGTTTACCCGATCCCGTATATCTACGACGGCTATCCTACCGAGTGGATCCAAACGATGCAGAGCCTGGCTCGGTTGGATGCGGACACGATTGTCCCCGGACACGGGCCGATCATGCACGACAAAACGTATATCTCTTTAGTCCGAGACTTATTGAAAAGCGCGGTGGACCAAATGAATGCCGAGCTAAAGCGAACTGGTCCTGCAATGTTTCAAACTCTCGATCAAGTCAAAGGGGCAGTGGACTTCACCCCTTTCCGGCAAAGCTTTGCGGGCAGCGACAAGGATCTGACTGCGGCCTTCGATGAGATGACGGCAAACCTGCTCAAAGTTGTGTTCGAAGAGGCTAGTTTGCGTTGAACCTTTTCTCGAGGGCATTCTCCGGGGATTTTCACGCGCGTCCGTTAAAGCGTGATGTGCTGGTCACATCAGGCGGCGGCAACCATTCGCCTACGGAACCGCTGTCCCTTCGGCCTGCGCATACAATTCATCGATCTGTTTGCGGTAGCGATCTTCAATCACGCGACGGCGCAGTTTCATCGTTGGCGTCATGGAGCCATTTTCGGGCGTGAATTCGTCCGCCACCAGCAGTACTCGCTTGAGCTTTTCGAAGCGCGCCAGATTCCCGTTGATGTCTTCGACGATTCCTTCGTAGAGCGCTTGCACCTTGGGACTCGCGACGAGTTCCGCCCGCGAAGCGAACTCAATATTGTTCTCCCGCGCCCAAGCTTCGAGGGAAGCGAAGTTGGGGGACACGAGCACGGCAGGGAATTTGCGACGGTCACCGAGAATGGCGGCGATTCCCACCAGAGGATTGAGCTTGAGCGAATTTTCGATGGGCTGCGGCGCAATAAATTTTCCGCCGGAAGTCTTGATCAGGTCCTTCTTGCGATCGGTGACGGAAAGATACCCATCCGCGTCGATATTGCCGATGTCTCCGGTTTTGAACCAGCCGTCTACCAGCGCGGCCTCCGTTTCCTCCGGTCGGTTCCAATAGCCTTTGAAAACCGACGGCCCGCGCACCAGAATCTCGCCATCCTCGGCGATGCGGACTTCCAGGTTCGGCAAAATCTTGCCCACGGTACCGATGCGGTGATTGACCGGCGTGTTGACCGCGATGACGGGCGAGGTTTCGGTGAGCCCGTAGCCTTCATGAATGCGGATGCCGACGGTGGCATACCATTCGGCCAACTCGCGCCCGAGCGGCGCGCCACCCGAGATGAACGTTTCGGCCCGGCCGCCCATGCCCGCCCGAATCTTCGAAAAGACAAGCTTGTTTGCCAGCTTCCAACTGCGCGACCTGGGGGTCTTTCCAGCCAGAATTTCAGGCTTATGCCGTTGGCCCACCGAGAGAGCCCAGTCGAAGATGGCGCGCTTGGGCAGGCCCTTGGCTTTCAATTCCGCTTGCGCATAGATTTTTTCGTAAACCCGAGGTACCGCCACGAAAATGGACGGCTGCACCTCCAACAGGCTCGCCGGCAACCGGTCCAGAAACGGGCAGTAGGCCAACGTTACGCCGTGATAGATCATGGCGAAATCCACGTGCCGCGCGGTGATATGGCAGAGGGGCAGAAACGAAATGCTGGTCAGCCCCGGCCGCATGTTGAAACCGAGCAGCGAGCACTGGATATTTGAGGCGATGTTGCCGTGAGTCAACATTGCCCCTTTGGAAGTGCCAGTTGTGCCAGAGGTGTAGACGATCGTGGCGAGATCATCGGGGCCGATGGAGCGCGCCCGGGCTTCGATCTCGGTGCCCAGGGTCTCCGGGCCCTGTAGCGTAATGTTGTTCATGGTGACGCACTTGCCGGCGAACGGGGCAAGGTCGCCGTTGAATTCAACCGGGTCCATGACCACGATTCTTTCGATCTGCGTCTGGTGCAGGATCGACAGGATCTTATGCAGTTGCTGGTCCGACGACAAAAAGATCGTCCGGCAGTTCGAGTCATTCAACACAAACGCAGTTTGTTCCGCTGTGAGCGTCGTATAGAGCGGTACCGTAACGGCGCCAAGAAGCAGGCTAGCCATATCGGCGGTGGGCCATTCGGGCCTATTTTCGCTAAGGATGGCGACGCGGTCTCGCGGTCGAACACCCCAGGCGTGCAGCGTACCCGCGGTTCGGGCCACTCTACGCCCAAACTCGTGTGACGTAACGGGCAACCACTTCCCGGCCTCGCGGTACAGCATGACGCGGTCGAGGTTGCGTTCGACGGCGGCGAAGAAAATGTCGTTTAGAGTGGCGATGCTCATTGCGTCTTTTAAGGCCCTGATGGTGGAGACCATGATTCACACCTGTGCACTGGCTCCGAACAGAACTTTACTGTTTGCCGGTGGTTTCAGCAATGCGTCCAGTCACACCTTGGTACCCGGAGTTTACCGAACCGGCCAGGCAGGGTATTCTTGGCCATCACTCCAGTGGGAGGAGTTCCATGCAAATAAAGCGCTACGGGATCTTGGCGGCCGGGTTGTTGCTGATGACCGCCGGATTATTCGCACAAAGCAAGAAGGAGGATTCGGGCATGCCGAAAGTCGGTGACATGGCGCCGGATTTCACGCTGAAATATTCAGACGGCAAAGATTTGAAAGAGGTGAAGCTGAGCGACTACCGCGGGAAGAAAAACGTCGTGCTGGCATTCTACGTTTTCGCCTTTACCGGTGGTTGAACGCAGCAAATGAAAAACTTCCAGCAGAACTTGAAAGCGCTGGAAGCAGCCGACACCCAGGTCCTGGGTGTGAGCATGGATAGCTGGTTCTCCAACAAAGCCTTCGCCGACCAAATCGGAGTGACCTTCCCCCTTCTCAGCGATTGGGGTGGTAAAGTGACCCGCGAGTATGGCATCTACAAAGACGAATACCAGGCCCCGCGCCGCGTGAACTTCCTGGTCGGAAAAGATGGAAAGATCATGGAAGAGCAGGTGGACAAAGATGCCATCGATCCCAAAAAGATCGTGGACGCCTGCGAGCGTCCAAAGTTGAAAAACTGAACAATTCAGTTGTCATCCTGAGGAGGGCGCTCTTTGCCCGACGAAGGACCTGTGGACTTGCCGTCAGCGCCAATGCTGCCACCAAGTGCACAGGTCCTTCGCTCGGAATGACAAACTTGAGGCAGGTTTTTCGTCGTCCCCAGATCGGCCCTCGCAAGTCCGCCCTCGCCAAGCACTTCCCACCCAGGGGAAACTAAACTGTCTCTATGGGGTTTGCAACGATGTCGGTAAGATCAACGACGTACGGATTTCAGTTCCGTTCGGGGCGAACTATGAAAACACGCAAGTTGTTGGCCTGGATGGTTCTACTGGCGAGCTTTGCATTTGTGCTGCAAGTCTCGACCACTGCCAAAGCACAGGATGACGACCAGGTTCAGGACCAGGGTCAGGATCCTCCGGGCCGCGTGGCGCGGCTGAATTTCTCCCAAGGTTCGGTGTCGTTCCGCCCTGCGGGCGAAGACGACTGGGTCACTGCAGTACCCAACCGGCCCATGGTGTCGGGGGATGACTTGTGGGCGGACGACAACTCCCGCGCTGAAGTCCACGTGGGTTCCGCGGCCATCCGCCTCGGGTCGAAGACAGGAATTACCTTTCTGTCGCTCGACGACCGGACCACGCAGATCCGACTGGCGCAAGGTTCGCTCATTCTGCGCGTGCGTCACGTCGATGACGATGATAACTACGAGATCGACACGCCCAACATCGCTTTCAGCCTGCTCCAGCCCGGTGAATATCGGGTAGATGTAAGCGAAGACGGAAATCAGACCATCACCAATGTCTGGCACGGCCGTGGCCGGGTTACGGGCGGAGGATTGACATACACCGTGGTCGCCGGTCAGTCTGCCACTTTTACTGGCAACCAGGACCACCTCGACTACGATCTCGGCCAGATCCCAGGCCGCGATGGTTTCGACAGCTGGGCCTTTGAACGCGACGATCACGAAGACCGCGCCGATTCTGCAAACTACGTTTCGCGCGAGATGACCGGCTATGAAGATCTCGACGAATACGGTGACTGGTCGTATGTGGCCGGCTACGGTCCGTGCTGGCGGCCACGCGCCGTCGCTGTGGGATGGGCGCCTTATCGCTTCGGTCACTGGGTCTATGTCGGCCCGTGGGGCTGGACCTGGGTCGAAGACGAGCCTTGGGGATTCGCTCCCTTCCACTACGGGCGCTGGGCGGCCGTCAATGGCGGTTGGTTCTGGGTGCCAGGACCGGTCGTGGTCCGGCCCATCTGGGCGCCAGCGCTGGTAGCGTTCGTGGGCGGCGGTCCGGGTTTCCGCTTCTCCGCGGGCGTTGGGGTGGGATGGTTCCCGCTGGCTCCGGGAGAAGTCTACCTTCCCGGATACCGCGTAAGCCGAGCCTATGTGAACAACGTGAATGTCACTAATACGACGGTGAATATCACCAAGGTGACGAACGTATACAACACCGTGGTCATCAACCGGACGACGGTCAACAACATTACCTACGTGAACCAGCATGTAAACAACGGCGTAACGGTCGTGTCGCATGAAGCATTTGTCAACGCGCGGCCGGTTTCGCAAAACGTGATGAGAGTGGATCCCAGGGAGATGGCCTCTGCTCCGGTGAGTCATGGGGTGGCGGTCGAACCCGTCCGCAACAGTGTGATTGGCGCCGGACGGCCCGTGCCCGTCAGGCCGCCGACGGCGATTATCAGCCGTCCGGTGGTTGCCGTAAGGACGCCTCCTCCCCCTCCGCGCCCGATCGATCAGCGGCAGGCGCAGGCGGGCGGACACCTGAATGAGCAGGTGTTGGTTCGTCCGGTAGGGCCCACGCAGCCCGCCCCGATGAATCAAGGTGGCCGGCCGGCAGCGGACGGATTCAAGCCGTTCAGTCCGTCCAACAGCGGCAACAGTCAGGTTAAGCAAATGCCGCAGACCGAGCCTCGGGTTTACGAGCAGCAGGGAACTCCTCAACCGGAGAACCGGACTGCGCCGTCGCCGGAGAACCGGAACGTGCCGCCGGCCAACCAGAACCTCCACCCACCTCAACCGGAGCGGGGGAAGCCTGCTCCGCCAGAGACGCATCCGCTGGTGCGGCCCACGCCGCCGGTGCAGGAGCGCAGCCCGCAACAGGAGCAGCAGCAGGAACAGAAGTTCAATCAATGGCACGAGCAGCGGCCCGCTCCGCCACCCGCGCCGAAAGCGGCACCGGCGCCGAAGCCAGCTCCGCCGCCGAAACAGGATAAGCCGGCGAAGAAGGGCCATTGACGCTGACCGCTTTGCTTCCGGTGTGATAGGGTTCGCATGAGATGCGCCGGCGGACCAGACAACCAGTAACGGTAACGCCGGGAGAGAGGTGACCTCTCCCGGCGTAGTCTTTTGTGGCGAGTGTCTTCTGTGGCGGAGCGATGATCGAAACCAAGCGTCCCACGATTAACTGGATGGATGTGCTGTGGCTGGTGCTGCTCGCCGCCCTGGCCCTCCTGCCGCCGGTCGAGGAGTACCACAAGCAGCTCATCCTGCTTGCCTTCGGCGTGATCCAGTTGGGAGAGAGCAGGCTGATCGCCCGCGTGCCCCACCGCGGCCCGGCTTATCTGGTGCTGCTCAAGATCGGATTGGCCACGCTACTGCTACTCCACACCGGCGAAACCCCGATCAATAGCTATTACTATCCCATCTACTACCTGCCCGCGATCACCGCAGCGGAGTATTTCGGCCCGTGGGCAACCCTGTTGTGGACGTCGCTGGCATCGGCCGCCTACTGTTCCTACCTCTATCCAGCGCTGCAGGAGTTCGACATTACGCCAGAGGCTTACGGACGGCTAGCGATCCGTATCGTTTTCTTCTTTCTTGCCGCCATGGTGGTCAACCGATTTGTAATCGAGAACCGGCGCCAGACGCAGCGTTATCAGGAACTGGCGGAAGCCCTCGCCGAAACCAACCTCCGCCTGGAGCAAGCCCAGGCCGAGGCTCGCCGTTCCGAGCGTCTCGCCGCGCTGGGCCAACTCTCTGCCGGACTGGCCCACGAGATTCGCAATCCCCTCGGCGTAATCAAGGGCTCGGCGGAAATGCTGACCCAGAAACTCGGCGAGTCCAATCCGCTGGCCACCGAACTGGCGGGATACATTTCCACCGAAACCAACCGCCTGAGCGCGTTGGTCACGCGCTTTCTTGATTTCGCGCGCCCGTTGCACGCTGATCTGACCCCGCAAGACATCACGGTCATTCTCGATCGCGCATTGAATGACGTTGCACAATTCTGGAAGGGCGCGCCAGTTCAAGTCGAGAAAGACTATGCAGCTGGTCTGCCGCTTGTGCCCCTGGACGAGAGCCTGGGCGAGCAGGCATTCGTTAATATTGTGCAGAACTCCTACGATGCCATGGCCGCCAGCGGTGGCTTGCTTCGTGTCAAGGTAGGGAAATCGCAGACCGGCGGTGACGGCCGCAACCTTGAAGGGGTGGAAGTGTGCATCGAAGACACTGGCCCCGGCATTGCTGCGGAGCTGCGGGAACAGATTTTCAACCCCTTCGTAACCACGAAGAAATCCGGCGTTGGTCTGGGACTATCCATCGTCTCGAAGATTATTGACGGGCATCAGGGCAGCATTCGGATCGAAACTCCGGGCAATTCCGCCGGCGACGGCGATCGAAACCCGGGCACCCGAGGTCCCGGCGCCCATTTTGTAATGTTTTTCCCCGCTGCCAGCGAGAAGACTGCTGTGGGAGAGACGGCTCATCTGGTGATCTCGTGAAACTCCGCGATGCGAGGACGACGGGCGAATGCCGGCAATTCTGATTGTCGAGGACGAGGCGAAAATGCGCCGCCTGCTCGAGTTGAATTTGGGCGACGACGGGTTCACCACGTTCTCTGCCGAAGATGCCGAGGCCGGCCTCAAGTTGCTCCGCGAAAACACCATCGATCTGGTTTTAACCGACCTGAAACTCCCGGGCATGAACGGACTGGAGTTTCTGCAAAGTGTCAAACGCCAGAACGCGGCTCTGCCTGTCGTCGTCATGACCGCATTCGGGAGCGTCGAAACGGCGGTCGAGGCCATGAAGGCCGGGGCCAGCGACTATGTGCTGAAACCGTTTTCGCTGACCGAGATGCGGATGGTGATCCACAAAGAGTTGGACGTCCACAATCTGCGAGAAGAGAATCGCTCGCTGCGCGAGGCCCTGGGCAAGCGCTATTCGCACCCCAACATCGTGGCCCGCAGTCCGAAGATGCAGGAAGTGCTGGCCACCGTCGAGCGGGTCGCACCCACCAACGCGACGGTGCTCCTCGGCGGGGAGAGCGGCGTCGGCAAAGACTTGATCGCGCGCGCCATACACGAAAAATCGCGGCGCGCCTCAGGACCATTCCTCAAGATCAACAGCACCGCGATTCCAGAGAACCTGCTGGAGAGCGAACTGTTCGGCTTCGAGAAAGGCGCGTTCACCGGAGCCGTGGCCAGCAAGCCGGGCAAGTTTGAACTGGCCGACAAGGGGACGTTGTTCCTCGACGAGATCGGCGACGTGCCCCCGGCCACGCAGGTGAAATTGTTGCGCGTGCTGCAGGAGCGCGAGTTCGAGCGCCTGGGCGGCACGCGCACTGTCAAAGTCGATGTGCGCCTGATCGCGGCCACCAACAAGGATCTGCGCGAAGCACTCGAGCAAGGCACCTTCCGAGAAGATCTCTACTATCGGTTGAATGTGGTGCCCATCGACATCGCGCCGCTGCGCGAACGGAAGGAGGATATTCCCGATCTCGCGAACCTGTTCATCTCTCGCTTCACCGGAGAGTCTGGCAAGCCTGTCGAAGGGATCACGCCAGAGGCAATGCAGATCCTGGTGAATTATCACTGGCCAGGGAATGTCCGCGAGTTGCAGAACATTGTTGAGCGGGCGTGCGCGCTGGCGAAAGGCAGCGTGCTCGCGCCGGCCGACATCCACCTGGATGTGCGCCCTGCAAAAGCTGTCAACGGCGCCGGTGGATTTCTTCCCAACGGTATGACCCTGGAACAGTGGGAAGATGAAATGGTCCAGGAAGCGCTGCGCCGCGCCAATGGCAACAAGAGTCAGGCCGCGCGCCTGCTGGGCCTGTCGCGCAACGCCCTCCGCTACCGCCTCTCGAAGATCGGGATCGCGGACGAGCCTGAGAAGGCCGAATAAGGGAGTTCATGCGAGCGTCAGCATTTGCTTCCAGCAGGCAGAGAAAACCCACAAGTCCCTTGCAACCGTGGAAGAGCGGCGCTTTCAGCGCCGCGTAGAGCGAGCGCAAGCAATGCGCGCTTCAGCCCCGGTGGTCGTATCTCTTGTCGGACACGAACTTTTCCGCTCCGTTCTGCGCCTATGATCTACTAGTCGGCGATGATTCCTCCCTTCATTCCGCGACTGCTGCTGGTCGGGTTCCTTTTGCCGGCCGTTGGAGTCTCTGCCCAGACTCTGGCCGAGCGCCTGGGCTACCCTCCCGGCACAAAGCTTCTCGTCCTTCATGCGGACGACCTCGGCGAAACTCACGCCGTGAATGCCGCTTCCATAAAGGCTCTCGAAAGTGGGGCGATCAATTCCGCGAGCCTGATGGTGCCCTGCCCTTGGTTCCCGGAGATTGCCGACTATGCGAAATCTCATCCCGACGCAGACTTCGGACTGCACCTCACGTTAACGAGCGAGCGAGTCTATTACCGTTGGGGCCCCGTGGCGCCTGCGGACAAAGTGCCGAGCCTGCTGGATGAAAACGGATACTTCCATCACGACTGGGAACACAACCAGCACGTCAACCCGAAGGAGGTCGAGATGGAACTGCGCGCCCAGATCGAGCGCGCACTGGCGATGGGCGTTCGGCCCACGCATCTCGATTCCCACCAGTACCGGCTGATCATGAATGGAAGGGAACTGTTCGACATGATGCTGCGAGTGGCTCACGACTACAAACTGCCGGTGTTCGTGAC
The DNA here is from genome assembly GCA_049792875.1 of Candidatus Sulfotelmatobacter sp. Lineage (GTDB taxonomy): Bacteria > Acidobacteriota > Terriglobia > Terriglobales > Acidobacteriaceae > Sulfotelmatobacter. Next base: position 7,648 of record JBARBI010000012.1, on the reverse strand, counting down.
CAGAGACTGGTTCGCAGACCACCCATATCTCGAGGGGAGCCTCGGTCCGACCGACATCGTGCTCGACCACACGGTGACGATCGAACCGGAGGTTCCAGCAGAAAAATGGGCAGAGTTTTACCTCACTGCGCTGAAGAACCTGAAACCTGGCGTGACGGAGTTCGTCATCCATCCCGGCTATGACGATGAAGAACTACGCGCCGCCACCCGGGAACGCTCTACTTGGGGTTCGGCGTGGAGACAGCGTGACTATGATTTCTTCACCAGTGACCAGTTTCGCGAGATGCTGGCGCAACTGAAGGTTAAGCTGATCACTTGGCGGGAACTGGCTCGCGCGTCCGCACCGAACTAGTCTTTTCCATCGAGAATGCTTAAGCATCCACTTGACAATCATGTCTCGACCGCTTAATACTTAAGTCTGAACTAAACTAACGAGAGGTCGAGCGCTTTCCGTTTAGGCAAGAAGCAGATAAGGAGAACAGACATGCGGAAATTAGCTGTGTTCAATCATGTGTCGCTGGATGGTTACTTTGTGGACGGGACTGGTGGTATGAGCTGGGCCCACGCGGGCCTGCAGGATGCCGAGTGGAATGGGTTTGTGGCAGAGAATGCGGCTGGAGGAGGACCGCTCCTATTCGGCAGGGTGACGTATGAGCTGATGACCAGCTACTGGCCGACACCGCTTGCGACGCAGCATGATCCGGTCGTGGCGGAGCGGATGAACAGTCTGCCGAAAGTCGTATTCTCGAGGACGCTCGATAAGGCCTCCTGGAACAACACTAAGCTCGTGAAAGGCAACCTGGCAGCGGAAATACGCAGACTGAAGAAGGAGCCTGGCGACGGCATGGTGATTCTGGGAAGCGGCAACCTGGTTTCGCAACTGGCGCACGAAGGGTTGATCGATGCATACCAAGTCGTGGTGAACCCCATCGTGCTGGGCAAGGGGCGCACGATGTTCGACGGGGTCAAGGAGAGACTGAACCTGAAGCTGACAAAGACGCGAGCCTTCGGCAATGGGAACGTCTTCCTGAGCTACGAGCCGGCGGCCTGAACGACCCCGTGACGCAGTCTTTGTACGTCTGGCAGAATGCTGAGTGCAGGAGCGAACTATGAAGACCAGGCTAGCTGTCGTCCTGATGTGCGTGCTGACAGTGTCCAGCGCCGGCGCGCAGACGGCGAAGAGCGAGTTTTTCAAAACTTCCGATGGCATCCGGATCCACTACCTCGAGGCCGGCAGCGGCCGTCCCATCGTTTTCATTCCGGGATGGACCATGCCGGCGTGGATCTGGCAGAAGCAAATCGACGAGTTCTCCAAGAAGTATCACGTCATTGCCGTCGACCCGCGTTCCCAGGGCGAGAGCGACCAACCGCCATACGGTCACTCCCCTGAAACCCGCTCCCGCGACTACAAAGAACTTGTGGATCAGCTTGGCCTGAAGCAGCCGGTTCTGGTTGGCTGGTCGATGGCGTGCGGCGAGCTGGTGAAATACGCCGAACAATTCGGCACGGATAACATCGCCGGGATCGTCTTGGTCGACGGATTTCTCTCGGAAAGGCTCAGTCCTGAAATGTTTGCCGCCATCTCAGGATGGATGAACCAGCTCCAGCAGGACCGCCGGAAACAAGCCGAGGGTTTTGTCCGCAGCATGTACAAGAAGCCGCAGACCGACGACTACTTACAGCGCGTCGTCGACGCCTCCGTCCAGGTTCCAGCCGATACCGCGGTTGTTCTCATCTACAACATGATTGCCGTCAAGGATTTCTCCCCCGGCCTGGCCAGGATGAATCGCCCGGTGCTTTTCGCCTACCAGCCGGAATCGCAGCCGAGCGCGGACTTCTTGAAATCGAAGCTCGGCGACAAGATCCGGCTGGAAAAATTCGAGGGCGACGGCCACGCCCTGTTCGTCGATGATCCGGAGAAATTCAACCGCATGCTGGAAGAGTTCGTGCGAGGCTTGCCTAAGTAAGTGGGGGGCGACCAGGAGAGACATCATGAAAGATCGATCCGTCACTCACGCCACCTTCGTGATTGAGCGCAGTTATCCCAGCACGCCGCAGCGCGTGTTTGCTGCGTTCTCCGATCCGGCCAAAAAACGCCGCTGGTTCGCCGGAGACAAGGAATTCCAGTCCGAAGAATTCGAAATGGATTTTCGGGTTGGCGGCCGCGAGCGCTCCAGCTTCCGCGCGCAAGGTGTTACCTGCACCAATGAAACCGTCTACCTCGACATCGTTCCTCACTGCCGCATTGTGATGGCCTACACAATGGCCCTCGGCGATCAGCGTATCTCGTCGTCTCACGCCACGACGGAGTTTCTGCCAGCCGAACGGGGAACTGATCTCATCTTCACCGAACAGGGGGCATTCTTCGAAGGCGCGGATGGCCCTAAAATCCGGGCAGAGGGCTGGCGCAAACTGCTCGATAATCTCGCCAAGGAACTGGCGCAGTGATGGGTGGCGGACGTTTCGAGAGCTCAGTCGCCACGGTCATCCTGAGCGAAGCGAAGGACCTGAGTAGTTGACGCGAGCGCAAAGGTCTTTGGCTTCGCTCAAGATGACAAGCGCATTGCACGCGAAAGGCAACAGCATGCTAACCCCAAGAGTCCACGTCGACCGCGTCTTCCACGCCCTCGGTGATCCCACCCGCCGGGCGATGATCGAGAAACTGAGTGAAGGCCCGGTCTCCGTGTCCCGGCTGGCCAAACCTCTCGACATCACTCTGGCTGCTGTGGTTCAGCACCTGCAGGTACTCGAAAAAAGCGGATTGGTACGCACCGAAAAAATTGGGAGGGTACGAACCTGTCGCATCGAATCCAAAGGCCTCACCGTGGCCGAGCGCTGGATTGCTGACCGTCGTTCGCTCTGGGAAGCACGCTTCGACCGCCTGGGTAAGCTGCTGGCCGAGCCGGAGTAACACTCTTGTTTGCCCGCAGGTTGCGATATCATGTCGCGCTTTGCGCTGACAACTTGGGGATTCGAACTTCGGGCCTTCAGCGTTTTCAGGCGGACCGCCCATTCTGCCGCAAGTGGCCGAAAACCACCACCCTTGGCCGAGGTCAGCCAACTTCCCCGGATTCCGCCTTCCAGACCTTTGCATTCGTCAGGTTCCTCGCTGAAAACAAACCAGTTATCGCGAACTCCACCATCCCAGTTTGGCATGGCGCTTGCGACCCTGTTTAGCAGAGATTCCTCGAAATGCGGGTTTATACAGTCAAGTCCGGATCGGGGAGGTGGGTTATGAAAAACAGATTCTTAGCAAGCTTCGCAATCTTAACTTTCGCGCTTTCGGGCGCGCTTTCGATTAGCGCGTTGGCGCAGACGACCGACGAAGGTCCGGGCCCCTCGGAGCAGCCCAGCGCTCCGATGGAGATGGGTCAGGCGACGGACCCGCAGCCCACCGCGGCTCAGCCCGGGGGACCGGCGGGCGAAGCTCCGGCGCAGACCGACCAGGGAGTGGCGCGCATCAGCCTGATTCATGGTGATGTGTCCACGCAGCGCGGGGACTCGGGCGACTGGTCGGCGGCGGTCTTGAATCAGCCCGTGATGACCGGCGATAAGGTTTCGACCGGTCTCGACGCGCGTGCGGAATTGCAGCTCGACTTCGCCAACATTCTTCGCCTGGGTGCGAATTCCAAGGCCAACATCGCCAACCTCACCCACAAGGATATTCAGATTCAGGTAGGGCAGGGCATCGCCAACTACGTGGTTACGAAGGACAGCGAAGCCGAGCCCGAAATCGACACTCCGAACGTATCCGTGCATCCCGCGCATCATGACGGCGTGTTCCGCATCGAAGTGCGGCCCGATGGCGACACTATCGTGATTGTCCGCCAAGGCGAAGCCCAGATTGCCACCCCACAGGGCAGCACCGAGGTCCGCACCGGTGAAATGGCGACGGTGCGCGGCAATGCTGATTCCGCACAGTACAAAATTTCCGCTGCTCCCGATCGCGACGATTGGGATCGCTGGAACAGCGACCGCGATCACCTGATCCGCAACGCCAGTTCCTGGCGTCACACCAACCGCTACTACACCGGTACCCAGGACCTCGATGCGTATGGCAGTTGGCGGAACGTGCCCGACTACGGTGATGTGTGGGTTCCCAACGAGCCTGATGGCTGGGTTCCATATCGTGACGGCACGTGGACATATCAGCCCTACTACGGGTGGACCTGGGTTGGCTATGAACCTTGGGGCTGGGCGCCATATCATTACGGTCGTTGGTTCTGGTACGGCAGTTCGTGGGCGTGGTGGCCAGGACCGATCTATGGCGGCGGTTTCTACCGTCCGTTCTGGGCGCCCGCGTACGTATCGTTCTGGGGTTGGGGCGGTGGTTTCGGATTCGGAGTTGGCTGGGGTGGTTGGGGAGGCTTCGGCTGGCTTCCAGTCGGACCGTGCGACTATTACCATCCGTGGTGGGGTGGGTACCGCGGCCGCTTCGGCGTGGTAGGCGTCAACGGTGGGTTTAACCGCTACGGCGGCATTCGACCGCTGCATAACGGACTGCGGTATTCGAACATCGCGAACATGCATGACGTCCACGTGGGCCGGGGACTCTCGACGGTGAATGCGGGGCATTTTGGCGCGGGCAGGGTCTCGGCCATGCCAGCCAGCCTAGAACAGTTGAAGGGAGCGCGCATGATGGCGGGCAATCTGCCAGTCGTGCCGTCACGCGCGAGCCTGTCGGCTAGCGGCCGCGCGGCCGCGCCCTCCACCGTACACAACGGCGGCTCGGAACGCTTCTTTGGTTCGGTGCACAACAACCTGGCGCGTCCGGTGTCGTTCCAGCAGCAGACGGCAAGTCTGCGGCAAACCATGCAGCAGAATCACGTCGGAGCAGTTCCGGCGGGCGGCCGCAGCGGCGGTGGGGATTCCGCCGGATTCCACGGTGCCCCTGTGACCGGCACGATGCAGCGGCCGAGCGCCGGCATTTCGAACCGGGAAATCAGTAATCCCGGAAACCGAAGTGCCGTGAATCAGCCGTCGTCCGGGCAAAACGGAAACCACGGTGGATTCCGTCCGTTCAACCCGCCGAGCAGCGTTGCTCGACCGCCTGCCCCCGAAAATTCGGAACGGACCAACACGGGGCCACCCAACCAGGGCTCCAGAGGTATGGGCCCCGGCAGTGTGGAACCGCAGCGGGGCGTGACCCAGCCCGCGCCTTCTAGCAGCCGGGACGGATTCCGGCCGTTCACGCCGCCGTCCCACAACGACATATCGCGTAGCCCGGTGAGTGCGCCTGCCGCGCACGGCGGCAGTGGTACCTACTGGAACCGGACGGCGCCAAGTTCGGTGGCGCCGCGCGCTAACGGTTCGTCGCCGGGCAACTACGGCGGCGGATCATCGTCCCGTCCACAGTTGGACATGCGGCAACCGATTGTGAGGTCTCCCGCTTACGGTGGGTATCCGAGCGGCGGATCGCGTGTCCCCAGCTACAGCGCACCGCGCGGAACGCCTAGTTATGGCGGATCGCACAGTGCACCGAGCAATGGCGGTGGTGGCGGTCACGTGAGCGCACCGAGTGGTGGCGGTGGACATTCGTCTGGCGGGGGCGGCGGTGGACATTCCAGCGGCGGTGGTGGTGCTGGACACTCCAGCGGTGGTCACCGCTGAAAGCGGGCGACGTTGCCAGAGACGTCTCTACGAAGCGAGTTGATGTAAACGAAGTGAAGACAGAGGCGAGAAGGGCGTGCTAAACGACACGCCCTTTTTCTTTTACCCTACGGTCTTGCATACGCGGGGCTGTCGGGTTCGGGACGATCGTAGTCCCGTCCGTACTTGTTCTTGTGGGCGAGAGCGACATCTGCCTCGGTCAGGGTAAAGATTCCGAGCGAAGTGTCGGTACGAGCCACCGTAATTTCGCGGTTCAGGGCGCGCAGGGCGTCGGGCGCGACCGACGGATGGAACACCTGCAGTTCGTAGCGGCCGGGAGGAACGTTGGGAATGCTGATGTCCCCCCGCGCATCGGAAATCGCGTAGTAGGGCGTCGCCAAGGCGATAACCACGGCGCTCATCTGGGCGTGAATGTTGCAGAAGATGAAAGAGATGCCGGGCTTGTCGAACTGAACGAAGCGCGTGGTTCCACTCTCATAGAGTCCAAGATCGAAGCGCTTGCCCTCGAACAGCGAAAACACATTGTGGAAAAACGGATCGTGGTTGGGAAACTCCACTTTGCCGCCGACCGGGATTACCAGCAGCGCCGGCTGAAAACTCTTGTTCTTCTGTACTAGTTGCGGAATCTGGGAAGCATCCTGCCGGAGGGGTTCAACGGTTGTGCCTACAGGAGTCAGCCACACGACTGCCTGGGAGGCGTTCGCTACACGATGACCGCCCCTGGTCAACTGCAAGTGTCCTTTCAGCGCCGTTTGCTGGGCCGGTGCGCAGACCGCCGTCAGCACGACGAAGAGCAACCATCCGCGATGGGTCGAGCGGGTTTTCAAAACAAGATCCCCACAGAGAGATTGACCTGATTGGTGAAACTGCTACTGCTATAGACGGGGAATGTGCGCAATCGTCTGTACTCGGCGGAGAGCACCAGGTCGGAGCGGGGACGGAATATCACGTTGCCCAGAGCGCCGCGATTCCGACCAATAATTTCCCCAAAATTGTTCTGATCGGTGGCGAAGCCACGTATGTCGCCGGTAAACGCATCGTCCTCGGCGAATACACCATTCAACTCTACCTTGGGAGTCAACTGGAATTTCAACTGGCTCCATCCGCCCGCGGTGTCGAGGCCGCGGATCGGAGTGAAGGGCCCCGGGGGGCCGCCGTACACGATCGAAGTGCCGATGGCGCCGCCGAGTCCGCCAATGCCACGGCCACGATAGAATTCACCCGAGAGAGCCAGGCGCGAGACAATGGGAATCTGCCAATCTGCCATTGCGGCCCAGGCGTCGACGAAACGCTCCCAAGTCCAGTTCTGGCGGCCATAGTAACCGGCCACAGCGAGGCTGAGAGGATGTTCCCGCACTGGACGTGACCACGCCGTGCGCACCGCATAGGCAGGCTGTCCGGAAAATTCTCCGGCCTGGGCCGAACGGTAGAACTGATTCGGGGGATACTCCCAGTCGAGGTTGTCGAGAATTCCTCCCTGCACGGTTATGGTCTGCTGGTCGGAAACCGAGAAGCGGTGCTCGACTCGCAGTTGCGGCGTCCAGCCCCAAAGGTTGCCGCCGAAGGCGAATGCGGGCGTGGCCAGGGATGCGAACGAAGTGGGCGAGAGAGGCGAGATGAACAGAGAGTCCTGCCCCGCAATCACGGAGGTGTGTTGCCAATCGAATCGCAGATTGGCGGTCTGCAGGCGGACGATTCCGAAGTTCACGCCATTGCCCGTTCCAGGGAATCCACCCGAGAAATCGACCTGGACATCAGCCGACGTTCGGGCCCCGGCGATGTTCGGGCCGAAGATTTCGAAGCCGATTTCCGACTGGCGCAGGGTGGCTCCCAGCGTGGCCTGGGGCGTGCCCACGGGGACCGATTGAGCGTAGTTGGGGAAGTCCAGATTGTCGGAGCCACCGATGTTGCGGAAGGCATTCATCAGAACGATGCCGTGAAGGCGCGCACGATACTTGGATGCACTTTCAACTTTGGTCTGATACTGCTCGTCGATTTTCGAGCCGATCAGGGAAGTGGATTCCTCCAGCTTCTGAAC
>JBARBI010000011.1:0-38509 GCA_049792875.1 Candidatus Sulfotelmatobacter sp. | reverse complement strand
GCGTGTGGGTCCGGGTCTCAGACCCGGACGGGCCGAGCGCAGCTCGGCTTGCTCTCCGCGCTCCCGTTATACTCTCGGTGTTCGCGCCCAGCAGCTGCCCAAAAACTCGCAAAAACGCACCTCAGGGGCTGAAGCTCGAGTGGTTAAAGGGGACATTTCGCAGCGCTGAAGCGCTGCGCCACCCAAAATCAGAGTTTCTCCGCAGCCTGCTAGACTAGCCTAGTCTCGTGTGGTGTCCCGTAAGTTCGCAGCACAACTGTAGAGGCTTTGAAAGGGCGCGGCTTCGAGCCGCGCCGTACCCGAGCCTTTGAATCCAGGGCTTTAGCCCCTGAGGTAGGGCTCGTCTCGCAAAATCAACGCCGGTTCATGATTCGGCGAATTTACGGGACACGACATTAGGGAATGAATGCCATGGCCCCCTTCGGTCCCACCACTAGGGCCCCGCCTTCCGGATAAGCGCTAGCCGCATTGAACCGAATCCCCATCTTCTTCTTCCCATTAATCCGCCGCGGATTGTTCGGCGGCCTGAAGTCCATCACGAAATCCTGCCCCACCAGAAAGATCCGCTCCGCAGGCACCGGCTTCACGCGCACTTTCTTCTCGCCCAGCTCCTCCCGAATCGCTGCCTGGTTGACTGCCCGGTCGTAAGCTACGGAAGAGAAATACGCAAGCGGATGCAGCGTCGATAGTGCCCAGGTCTTCCCGCCATCCTCGGTGAACGACAGATTCGGCCCGTCCTGGTTGGGATGCTTGTAATCCCCACCGGCAATCACGCCGTGACTCGCGTCGCGGAAAGCGATCGAAAAGATCCCCGCCGAATCCGCCCCGTGCACCATCGGTGTGTCGAAGACCTGCCAGTTCTGTCCGCGGTCCGGGGAATGAAACACGCGCGCCACCTTCCCCCCAGTGGCAAACCAGATATTGGGGTCGGAGCCCCCAGGCAGGATCGCGATGCACGCATTCGAAGCCGCAAACCCGCCCTCTCCTTCCATCGCGACGGGCAATCGCGCCGGCGGTACCGCCCGCCAAGTCTGCCCATCTTCCGTCAGAAGAACGTCGAACTTCGGTTTCCCCGACTCGTCCGCGATGGGATCGCCTAACACAACTCCATGTGTCGAATCCCAAAACACCATGGAGTCGAAGAAGCCCTTAGGATTTGTGTTGGTGAACTGCAGCTCCCAGTGCTTTCCGCCGTCGCTGGTGCGGTAGATCCGCGATTGCTCTCCCGGCCCCGCCGACATGAGGAACGCTTCGTCCGCCGAGAATGCGACGACCGCGCGGAAATCCAGCGCACCCGCATCCGGTACTTGCGTAGGAGTCCACGTGCGCCCACCGTCCACGGTCCGGAGATAGGTCCCATGTGCTCCGCTGGCCCACGCGACTTGTCTCGACACAGCGCTCACGCCCCGCAAGCTCTCCGTCGTACGCGAGATCTGGACTCGCGGCCCGGATTGCCCCACAGCGAAGGCCGCGATGAGCACCAACGGCAGATAGCGCATGGGGAATTGTCGCAGAAATCGTCTCCCGGGACGAAGATGTCCCTCCACCTTGTCCGCAGTGCCAGGCCCAACTACAGTTCGGGAAGCGCGCTCCTGGGTTGTATCCACGATCGTTACAACCATTATTGGTTATCCGACCTCATAGTTGTGTAAGCTAGGTCTTTTTTTCGCCACTCGTCCCTCGCGGTCTCCACGATCTTGTGCCATCGGCCAGCGCGCACGCTGCCTGCCTGCGCCGATTCGTAGATGCCAAGACAGATGTCTTTAACCATTGAGGAGCCAGCTATGCGTCGAAGTCCTTGGAAGCGGTCATTTTGCGCAGCCGGGTTGCTGCTGGTCGTGAACGGATGGAGTCTCGCCCAAACCCTGAAGCCGCGTCCGCCCGCCAGTCAAGACCCGGAGAACGTAGAGGCCGACGCCGTTTTTCCCGCCGCAACTCCCGTCACACTGCCGATGACCGTCCCCTCTGGCACTCCCATCAAAATCGCGCTGGATTCCGAAGTCCGCATCCGCACGGTCGGACAGCCGATCCATGGCAGGACCACAGAGCCGGTCTATGCCTTCGACAAGCTTCTCATCCCCGTCGGCACTGCCGTGAACGGGAAAGTCTCGGCAATTGATCCCGTCCCCAAGAAGGTGCGAACTCTGGAAGCGATGGACGGGAATTTCTCCCCGGTTCGCGAAGTCCACGTGCAGTTTGACGAACTCGTGCTGCCTGACGGACGCCAAATGCCGATGCACACTGTGGCGTCCCCCGCTCCCGACGGTGTCTTGCGCTTCGTCCCGGCGAATGAGAAGCCAGCCAAGACGAACAAGGTCCAGGACGCAGCTGCGAAAAAAGTGAGCGCCACGCGCCAGGAGATCCGCCGCCAGTGGGCCGAATTACAGAAGCAGATCCATGAGCCCGGAAAAATGCACCGCCTGAAGCGCCTTGCCGTGGCTCAGCTTCCCGTGCATCCGCAATACATCGAGTCAGGTACGAGTTTCAATGCGGATTTGCAGCAACCGCTGGATTTCGGCACCGAGTCCGTCACGCCCGAGGCGCTGACCAACATCGGTGCGCCACCTCCTTCCGGCAGCGTCGTGCACGCGCGACTGACAACGCCGCTGAATTCCTCGATCTCCAAGAAAGGCGATTTGGTCGAGGCGCTCATCACCGAGCCGCTGGTCGCGTCGGATCACCTGATTCTGCCCGAAGGCAGCCTGATTCGAGGCTCCGTCATGCAAGTCCAGCCCGCTCGCCGCCTGGCGCGCAACGGCCAACTGCGAATTCTGTTTCGCGAAGTGGCGCCGCCCAACGGCATCGAACAGAAAGTCGTGACCAGCCTGGAAGGCGTCGCGGTGGCGAAGGGGGAACACCTCAAGCTCGACGCCGAAGGCGGCGCACAGGTCACCACCCCGCGGACCCGTTACCTGACCACGGGCATACAGATCGCGCTGGCGGCAGCATCCGCTGCTCCCGACGGTGACCGAAACTTGCACGGCAGCGGAGGCGGCGGAGACTTCGGCGGCAGCGCCGCGAATGGCGCCTCCGGCTTTCGCTTCATCGGAATGATTGTTGGAGTGCTGGCCCGGTCCCACGTGGTTGCGACCGGATTTGGCGCCTACGGAGCAGCGAGCTCTATCTACTACCACTTCCTCGCTCGCGGACGTGATGTGGTCTACCCGAAGGATATGGCGATGGTGATTGGATTAGGCGCCCGAGAATCAAAGCCGAATGCGCCAGCCTCTCCAGAACACGGGACCGGGGAAGCCGCCCCGAAAGCCACACCCCCCGGCCAGTGACGGGGGAACACCCAACTCCTGCCTACCGCCTAAACACCGTCATTTCGCCGTGAAGTCTGCGAACGACGCAGTCTTCCCGATGTAGACCCGCAACGTGCATTGCGCTCCCACATGGGCAAACGCTACTTCGAGTGCATCGGAGGGTTGCGCCACCTGCGCTGTCTCCATCGCGGCGCGCGCAATGTCCTGCTTCTCGTCATACGCGGCCCCCGGGGTAACGTTCTTATTCACCACAAGCGTCCAGTGATCGCGCCCTGGGATGGGATACACCGTATAAGCTCCGAGCGGAATCATCGCCCCCCCCAGCGTGAGTTGCACCTCGGTAAACAAAGTCATCGGCGTCCCTCCCGGAGCCCAGGGCTTGCCATTGGGGGGCTTCTCTTTATTGGCAGGCACCGCGTTGTAGCGCACTTGAACCTGGCGCCCGTCTTCCAGGTTGCAGGTCGTGGTCGAGTTCGCCGCCCCGCCCGATTGTGCGGCCAGCCAGGGTGTCCACAATAACGATATGAGTACAGCTCTCCAGACGAGAGTGGCAAACATGGGTTGGAAAGCCTCCGCGCAGAAGTGTATCGCCCAAGAGCCTTAAGGGGAAGCACTTTACGGGGAAAGCCCCCTGTTTTGTGGCCGCAGAGCCCCGTTCGTCGTGGGTCTTCGGTGACGTTTCCCCGAGTCCCGGTGGTTGCTACCGTCTCTTGCAGGTACTGGTGCGTGAGGTACCAGACGAAGACGTTCCAACCGAGGGTAATCAATGGCGAAGTCGAAATTGAGAATTCTTTATGGCGAAGGGGATGAGGACGTTCTAAAAGCACAGGCCGCGGCCATGGAAAATGCCGGACACCTGGTCCAGTCAGCCGTGGGACGCAAAGCCGTGGATGAAGCTCTCAAGAAGAGCTCGTTCGACCTGGTCGTGCTGGGCGCGACCCTGACCCGCAACGATCGTCATCACCTTCCCTACATGGTGAAGAAGGCCAGTTCCGAGACCAGCGTGCTGGTCATGCACGCCGACGGAAGCCGTCATCCCTACGTCGATGCCTGCACCGACACTGGCGCCAGCCTGGAATCGGTCCTTAACCGCATCGAATCCATGAAAATTGCCGGCATGATGCCAAAAGCCGCAGCTGCCGCGGCAGGCCGCTAGTCAGTCTTGCCAAGAGCAGTCACAGCTAGTTTCCAATTTGAAGAAGGGCGGCTGATGAGGCCGCCCTTCTTCATTTTCCCAGTCCCGATTTTGTTTTGCACCGCAAACCACCAATGCGAACCCAAATGATCAACAGGTGGGAAACAGCGGGTGTGGTCCCGCGATTTTGACGTTGTAGAACCAAGCAAGTCGAAAGAAGTGGAACGCCCCTGCTGATAGAAGCGGTTTTGGGATTTTCGGCTTATTGCGGGATGTCAGCGTAACCGCGCGAGATGTCAGCGTAACGAGATCTCAGCCGCGAAGCGGCGAAAGAATGCAGCCCGGCGAAAGCCGTGGGTGGGCGAAGCTAAAAAATTGAATAAGCCCCCGAGGGGCGATAGAAAAAACCCGGAAGCAACACCCGCGAACCAAATCAGTAATAGTGGAACGACCCCACTGCGCTAGGCTCGCGTACACACGCTTCACCACCGAAAAACCCGCCCCAGTGGAAACTAAGGCAACGTCCGCGGCGTCGGCTTTCCCGCCGCCTTGTAGTCCTTGGGATACACCACCAGGCACCGCCGCATCCCCTCACCCTCGCTCTCGGTGCGCAGGTCCGCTTCGTCGCGCAGCGCAAGATGCACAATCCGCCGCTCCCGCGATGACATCGGGCTGAACTGGTACGGTGTACCCGTCTTCCGCACTTTCTCCGCGGCCACGGTTGCGGCCGTCCGCAGTTCCTGGATCCGCAGCGAACGATGATTCTGACAGTCGAAGCAGACCTTCTCATGCTCGCCCGAAGGCAACCGCAGCATCTCCAGCGCCAGCAGTTCCAGCGCCCGCAGCAGTTCTCCGCCACGGTCCAGCAGCAGCGGCGAGTCGGGCCCGGCAAAATCCACCAGAATGTCCGGCTTCTCCCAGTCGCGGTTCTCCGCCAGCGGCGGATCCACAATGATCCGATACTTCAGTCGAAGTCCGCCGTGCGTTACGACGGCTTGCAGAAACTCGTTGATCTTCTTAGCAGCAGCGGGTTTATCGGGAATGGACACGCGAAATAGCTCCTGGCTTCTAGCTAGCTCAAAATCTCTTAGCTCCGATGGGTGCCCCGTTTCTCGCGTTCTTTGCGAGAAGCGGGTCTTGCCTTGCCCCACTGCTGTGTCCGCTCCAAGCTAGTAGCTAGCAGCTAGCAGCTAGGAGCTCTCACTTATCCTTCTTCCGCGCACGCTTCGCCAGCATCTCGCGCATTTCGCGCCCCAGCGCGGTACGGTTCATCACCGCTTGCTGCGCGATCGAAATCAGGTTCGCTTCCGCGTAATACAGATTCAGCCCTGCGGCCAGGCGGAAGAAAATAAAGCCCATCATCAGCGGCATCATGACGGTCAGCATTTTTTGTTGCGCCGGATCCATGCCCGCCTGCGGCGTCATCTTCTGCACCACCAACATGCTGACCACCATCAGCACGGGCAGAACATAGGGAAACGGTTCGGCAGCCGACAAATCATGAATCCATAGCCAGTGGGCGTGGCGCAGATCGAGCGCGGCCGACAGCATTCTGTAGTAGCCGATGAGGAACGGGAACTGAATCAGCATCGGCAAACATCCGCCCGCCGGATTCACCCCTTCTTTCTTATAGAGCGCGCTGATCTCCTCATTCATCGGAGCCTTGCGCGGATCTCGCAGGCTGTACTTCTTGTACTTCTCCTGGATCGCTTTGATCTGCGGCGCCACGCGCTGCATCTTGAGCATCGACTTCATCTGCGTGATACGCAGCGGCAGCAGCGCCAGGCTGATGATCAGCGTCTGCACCACGATCGCCCATCCCCAATTGCTCACCACGTGACGGTAAGTCCACTTGAGCCAGACGAACAGCGGCTTGGCGATGATTCCCCACCAGCCGAAATCTACCAGGCCATTCAGGTCGCCATCGGCGCCCGCTACGCCGGGCACTGGAACTTTCTCCAGAACCTCCAGTTCCTTGGGACCAACAAAGACCCGCTCCGCTGTCGGACCGTGCAGGTTGCCCACCGCGGCGCCCAGCACGTCCACGTTGACCGTCTCTTTCGAGTCAGCCTTCTCCGGATCGCGCGCTACTGACAAAGAGTTGCGCAGCGTCACCATCGCCGCCGCCGTCGGATCGTCTGGAATGAACACGGCCGCGAAATAAAGGTCGGTAGGGCCGGCCCAGTGCAATGGCCCGGGGATGGTTCCTCCGCCGCTGATTTTCTTGCTCGGCAAGCGCTCGATGTTCTTGTTGAACTGGTAGTCAATCGCGCCCGCCGCCCAGAACGCGGGCGTTACCTGATCGCCGAATCCCGACGGCCACGCCGGAAGTGCCGCGACTACGCTCCCGTTGTAGGTGACGCTGGTTTCCACATTCACGAGATACGTTTTGTCGAAACTGAAGGTCTTGCGCACCGCCAGGTCCTGATCGGCATATTCGAAGCTGATCGTCGTTGGCGAAGTCTGCTTGCCTTCGCGCGATGCGACATACAGAGCCGAACTCAACCGGTTCCGCAGGCCCTCATCGTAAGTCCACAGCGAAAGCGGATAGCCAAACTTTTCCGCCGCCGCACGATTGACCAGATCGAGTGGCCCATTCTGCGCGTCGTTGTCGAACTTCTTCAGGATCCACGACTTCACCTGCGCACCCTTGTTGGTAAAGGTGATCCGGTAAAGATCGTTCTCCAGAATGGTCTCGGTTTCGCTCCCCGCCTGCTTGGTGACTCCCTTGCCAGGAGTTACGACTGCCGGCACAACCGGTGCCGCGGCCGCCGTGGGCGCCGGCTGTGCCTGTGCCCATTGGTTCTGCTGTTGTGGCGGCGTAGCCGTCTGCGGAAAATATTTCTTCAATAACGGCTGGAATGCCAGCATCACGACGAACGTCAGCAGAAAAACCAGCATCAGCCGCTTTTCGCTGCCCGGTTCGTGTTGTGGATTTTGAATGTCTGGCAAAGTTACTGTTCCTTCAAATCGCACCGTGCATTGCGGACGCCGAAGTTGCTATTGGTTCGTGACCACCGACGCCGCGGTGAGGCGGGTGCCCCATTTCTCGCGCAGTTTGCGAGAAGGGGGGCTTTTCGCTCACCTTCACCACCGGATCGTACCCTGCACGGGCAAATGGATGGCAGCGCAGAAGTCTAACGAATGCTATGAATCCTCCGCGCACCGCCCCAAATCGATCCACCGCCTCCATCGCGTATTCCGAGCACGTTGGAACATACCGGCACGCCGGCGGAAACATCGGCGAGATGGCCCACTTGTAACCTCGCAGCAGCCGCAGCATAACGAGTTTGGCGAACTGGCGCATCGAAATCCGTTTCAGGCTCCCGGCTTCCGCCGTGCGGATGTTTTCTTCTCGGTCCCGATCGCGGTTGGAGTTTTACCCGCGAGCTTCTCTTCTATGACTACGAACGCTCGACCAACTTCGTTCACGACCTCGGCGAAATCGACCGTCAGCAGCGCCTTCTTCGGATTGATCACCACGTCCGCACTCGCTCCCCTCGGCGGACGCGTCAGCCGAACCGCCTCGCGCAATCGCCGCTTCATCCGGTTGCGCTGCACCGCTCCACCGAGCGCGCGCCCCACCGTGAATCCAATGCGCAGCCCCGAAGCTACAGACGACTTAGCCCGGGGAGTCTTCGCGCCGGCCACGCCCGCCTCTGGCCGCGGCCAATAAAACACGGTCATGGATGCCGAAAAATGCCGCCGCCCCTGCTTATACACACGCTCAAAATCGGCGTGTCGCAAAAGCCGCGCGCTGCGGGGAAAGGCGCCGTTGCCGCCCCGCGGCCCGACACCTCGATTCGATTCTCCAGGCACACTGGCAGTCACAGTGTCTCTAACTTCCCGATCGCTATTCCAGATCACTGGCACAACAGCGGGTGCGCGGACGCTCCGGTCCACGCCACTGGACTATTCGCGGAATCCTGGTTTCACCGAGACCCGTTTGCGCCCCTTGGCGCGCCGGCGGGAAATTACCTTCTTGCCGCCCTGGGTCTTCATGCGCGTGCGAAATCCGTGTGTCTTCGATCGCTTGCGCCGGTTGGGTTGGAATGTACGCTTGGGCATGAAAAGTACTTGCTCCTGATTCGTTCGACAGTGTTAGGGCAAACCGTAAGTATAAATCACCTCCCGCATTACCTCCAAACCCGCAATCCCACCACTTCGTGGAAACCAAATGACAGTGAACTGGAATGGATCATAATGATCATCGGGCGACAGCCGCCCTCGGCTTTCCGTTTTCCGTCGAGCGCAGCTCGACGGGTCGGTGGGAAGCAACAAGCTGAAACGTCGCAGCCAATGTTCGACAATTTGTACAGGCGTGACTCGCTATGTCTCTCGACCTGCAGGCAACGCGTGGTTCGAGCCCCCTGCCCCGAACTCGGCGCGCAGCAAAGCTTGCACCTTCTCTGCGGCAGTTACCATCGCGCTACTTGACAGCACCTTGCATTCGGGTTCTGAATAGTCGTTCGCGGAAAAAGTCCATCCGAACTTTTCCACACAACCAAAAAATTTGTGCTAGTATGCCGGACTGATCCTGCTTTCGAATTTCTTTTTGCTTTAGTGCAGCCACGCATAGGAAATCGGACGCATTCCGCAGTAAAATTAACGGTTCCAGCTACTTCGTAAAAACGGCAGTCTTGAACAGGCGCTCTCTACCAGCCGCCGGAGCGCCGCGGTGAATATTTCATATATGTCAGTTCCCAGCACAACTCTCTCCCCCAATCCGTGGGCGCGCATCCTCGATGCGCTGGAAAAGAAAATCAACCGGCACTCCTACGACACCTGGCTCAAGCCCACCCGCTACAGCCACTCCAGCGGAGGCGTTCTCTTTGTGCGCGTTCCGACGGTTGAGTTCCGCCATGCCGGTGACAAGTACGCGGACCTTATCCAGGAAGCCATCGACAATCTCGGCCTCGGCTTCAACGACGTGAAGTTTGTCACTCCCGAGGACGACCCAGCCGCCACTCCCGTCCGTCACGACGGCGGTCTCACTGCCGCGCCCGCAACCTCGAATCCGTCGCAGTCGCGCTTCGACTGGGATGGCGCCGCGCAACTGAATCCCCGCTACACGTTCGACGCCTTCGTCATCGGCAGCGGGAACCAGTTCGCCCACGCCGCCTGCCAGGCCGTTGCCGAGCGTCCCTCCAAAGCCTACAACCCACTGTTCCTCTATGGCGGCGTCGGCATGGGCAAGACCCACCTCATGCAGGCCATCGGACACGAGATTAAGCGCCGCTTGCCCCAGACGGCCATCTGCTACGTATCCAGCGAGAAGTTCACCAACGACATGATCAACTCGCTGCGCTACGACAAGATGACCACGTTCCGCGACAAGTTTCGCAACGTTGACGTCCTCCTCATCGACGACATTCAGTTCCTCACCGGCAAGGAGCGCACCCAGGAAGAGTTCTTCCACACCTTCAACGCCCTGCACGAGTCGATGAAGCAGATCGTCATCGCCAGCGACCGTTCTCCCAAAGAACTTGCCGAGATCGAAGACCGGCTGCGCAGCCGCTTCGAGTGGGGATTGATCGCCGACATCCAGCCGCCCGACCTCGAGACCAAGGTCGCCATCCTGCAGAAAAAAGCTGAGCAAGAAAAAGTAACCCTGCCCACCGACGTTGCACTCTACGTCGCGTCCAACATCCGCTCCAACGTCCGCGAACTCGAAGGCGCGCTGATCCGCCTCGTCGCGCATTCATCCCTCATCGGCGCCGAGATCACGCTACCCTACGCGCAACAGGTGCTCAAGAATTTCATCGACTCCCAGGCCCGCAAGGTCACCATCGAGTCCATTCAGAAAATGGTGGCTGAGCAATTCGGCCTGCGTCTGGTCGAGATCAAGGCCAAGAATAATTCTCGTGCCATCGTTTACCCGCGGCAGATTGCTATGTACCTGGCCAAACACATGACCGAAGCTTCGCTGCCGGAAATCGGACGCCAGTTTGGTGGCAAGCATCACACCACGGTGCTGCACTCGGTCGAAAAGATCGAAGAGCTTCGTAAGACGGACAAGGATTTAAACAGGCTGATCAATAAACTGACTGAGCAATTAGGCGGGTGAATCGCGCGCGGGTTTGAGTTTTCCACGTTTCAGTCCAGTCTTCCTTGGCGGTGCCTGTGAATGACATGTGGAAGTTGTGAAAGGCAGGGAAGAAATCGGAAACAGGGCTTAGTTACACTGCCGTCTCCGCAGAGTTCGGGACCGATTTCTAACATCAAGGATGGAACGGGAACCCAGTGACAACATGCGACTTGCCCCGGTTTTCCACTTCTACGCAGGCCCTACTGTTACTGCTGGTTTTATAGGTTTTGCATTTGATATAAGGTTAGTACTAGAAGTAGCAGGCAAGTAGCGAAGTTATCGGGGAGAAGGACCTTATGCCGGTGGAGGCCGCTGTTGCCGCGGGCACGATGGAGATCACGGTCAGCAAGATCGAGTTGCTGCGCGAGTTGACTGCCACGCAAGGTGTGGTCGAGCGCAAGACCACAATTCCCATCCTGTCCAACTATTTATTCGAGGCCGCTGGCGACCGCCTGTCGCTTACCGCCACCGATCTCGATCTCAGCCTGCGCACCTCGTGCGGCGCCAAAGTCAAAAAGGAAGGCTCCTGCACCATCCCCGCCCGCAAACTTTACGACTACGTGAAGCTGTTGCCCGATGCCGAGATCACCATCAAGTTGCTGGAGAATCACTGGGTCAGCATCCGCTGCGGCCGTTCGAATACCAAGATGGTCGGCATGGCCAAGTCCAACTTTCCCAGCCTGCCCGCGTTTCCGACCGCGGGGGCGGTGACGATTCCCTCCCAGGTGCTGCGCGGCTTGATCGCCCGTACCGGCTTCGCGATTTCCAATGAAGAATCGCGTTACACCCTCAACGGCGCCCTGATGCTCCTGAAGCCTGAATCGATCACCATGGTCGCAACCGATGGACATCGCCTCGCCCACTGTGAACGCGCTGGCGAAAAGTTCGAAGGTGTCTCGGGCGAAATGAAAACTCTGGTCCCGAAGAAAGCGATGGACGAACTCAAGTCGCTTCTGGATTCTACCGACGCCGAGACCATCGAATTCGCCAAGGACGACTCGACGTTGTTCTTCCGCATCGGTTCCCGGCTGTTGACCTCTCGCCAACTCACCGGACAGTTCCCCAACTTCGAAGCCGTGCTCCCGAAAGACAACAGCAAGATCGTCCCGCTGAACTCCGACGAATTGAATTCTGCCATCCTCCGCGTGGCCCAGTTCGCCGACGAGCGTTCGCGCGCTGTCCGCCTGCGCCTGGAAAAGGGCGAACTCAAACTCTCCGCGTCGTCGACCGAGGCCGGGGAATCCGAAGATTCCATCGAAGCACCCTACACCGGCGATCCCCTGACCATCGGCTTCAACGCTGCGTACCTGGTGGACTTCCTCAAAGCCGCCGGCACCAGCGAAGTCCGTTTGGAACTGAAGGACCCGCAGTCCGCCGGCCAATTCCGCCCCGCCGAAGGCGACGACTACAAATACCGTTACATCGTCATGCCCATGCGCATCTGACCCGAAAATCAGGAGAAATCAGCGGATTTTCAGAAGTACCCCCATTTCCAGCCCTCGCAGCAAATGTCGTAGCACCGATGTCCAAAACCCCAGGCCGCCCCCTTGACCTCCCGCCCCCCCTGCCTTACATTGGCCGCACTTAAATTTTTCGGGAGGGCAACGTCATGCTCAGCGGATTCAAGAAATTCATCCTGCGTGGAAATGTTGTGGACATGGCTGTAGGCGTCGTGATCGGCGCCGCCTTCGGCGGAGTGGTCACCGCCCTCACCACGGACTTGTTGACTCCGCTCATCGCCGCAATCGTAGGCAAGCCAGATTTCTCCAACGTCCAGTTCACGATCCATGGAAGCCTGTTTCCCATCGGACACTTCATCAACGCCGCAGTTTCATTCCTTCTGATCGCCGTGGCAATTTATTTCTTCGTGGTTACCCCGGTGAATGCTTTGGTTGCGCGCATGCGCAAAGACCCTGCCCCCGCCGACCCCACCACCAGGAAGTGCCCCGAATGTCTCAGCGAGATTCCCATCGATGCCCGCCGCTGCGCCTACTGCGCGCAACCTGTCTTGGGCAAGGCCGCCTGAGAGTTTCCAACAGGCTCTTGAAGCAACTGGGTGCCGCATTTCTCGCGCGTCCTTTGCGCGAGAAGTGGGGCCTCTCGTTCTCACCTGCCGCCCGGCGGTGCTAGTGCGCCCGAAGAGTCAGCCGCGAAGTGGCAAAAGAAACGCCGTGATAAAGATTCCGCCGGTGGTCGGATTCACCGAAATCTCCCCTCCTCTACAAACCGCGAACAGCCGTTCGCGTAACATGGAGAGATGATCCTCGGCCCCCCTCTGCGCTTCCTTGCTGCCCTGGTCTGCATCGCCTTACCAGCAGACTCCCTCCGGGCGCAGACCCAGACACCATCTCCCCCGTCGTCCTCATCATCCTCGGCGAAGCATGTCAAACCACCCGCCGCTCCGCGCGACTCGGGCCTCGATGCCGGCACCGTGACCAATGGCGTCTACCGCAACAAGTCCCTCGCCCTCTCCTGCGCGATTCCACCAGGCTGGGTGTTGCGAACCGACGAGATGAACGCTCCCGAAGAAAAAAGGCAAGAAGAGGAAAAACAAGAAAAGGACGACACTGCTTCTGCAAAGCCTCCCGCACCCCCAGCCTCGAGCGTTGGCGCTAAAGTCTTACTGGCCGCCTTTTCGCGCCCGCCGGAGGCAAAAGGAGAAGACGTGAATGCTTCCATCCTGATCGCCGCTGAGAGTGCGTCTTCCTACCCGGGATTGAAGGATCCCGCTCAATATTTCGGCCCGCTCACTGAGGTCGCGAAAGCGCAGGGTTTTACCGTGGACGAAGAGCCCTACGAATTCGCCGTCGGCGCAAAAACGCTGGTCCGTGGAGACTTCCACAAAGACGTAGGCGCCCGCGTCCTGCGCCAGTCCACCCTGACTATGCTGGCGCACGGCTACGCCATCTCAATTACCGTGATCGGCGGCACGGAAGATGAAGTGGAGGGACTGATCGACGGCCTGACGTTCACCCCCAGCGGCAAATAACGAAAAGCAAATCGACCTGGAAAGCGGATGGTATAGGGTTCGTCTGTGTGGTCCTGGCTCTCAGTCCCGGACAGGCCGAGCGCAGCTCGGCAGCTCTCCGCGGTTCGAAAGCTTCCCAACCTTACTCGAGCGGCTCCGGATGCAAACTCAAATCCTTCTCCCCCGCAGCTTTCTTCTCCGCGTACTTCCTCATCCAAGCTTCCCAACTCTTGCCCGCCGCGGTATCGCGCCCGGAAAACGCCAGCGCCCCAATCTCCGCATACGACACCACAATCTTCTCGTTCGAATTCTTGGGATACAGCCGCACGACAGACTCTTTGAGCGAAGCGCCCGTCCGCCGGTCGAACAAATATCCTTCGATCTTTGATCCGTCCTTGCGCGTGATGGTCACGTCGCCGCGATAATCGAATGCCTTCTCCAAGGCAACCCGAAGCTCTTCTTCGCTCGCCAGCTCAGGAATCCATCCCTCGAGCCGCTCATGCGCCGTCCCCGGCGCAACTTCCAGCGCATCGGGATTTATTGCGTTGGCGTGCGGCGGCGTCGCTTCCGGCGACGCGTGGTCGATATGTCCGCCTTCTTTACCGGTCATGAGTTTTTCTCTGGAATACGAAGAATACCTACTGGAATTGTCATCCTGAGCGACATAGCGGCAAGCGAAGCGCGCCGCCGCGCAGTCGAAGGACCTCGGGCTACCCAACCCTACGACCGGCCGAGAGGAGCTTCCTATGACGCGCTCACCTTACGCCCGCGTCTCCTGCAACGACTCCGCCTGAGCCGTAGCCGCAATCTGCACCAGCGGCTGCACCGCCGCCACCGGCTCCTCCAGCATTCGCAGCGCCTCATCATCCCGATACCGCGAGAAAGTCCCCTTCACGGTCGCCAGAAATCCGCCCACCGAACTGTAGATCGCATGAACCGCCGAGGCCTCATACCCACTGTGCACCATGCAATTCGCGCAAGCCGGATTCCCCGACTCCGTCCCGTATTTGCTCCACTCCGTTGTGGCCAGCAGCTCGGCGAAAGTCTCCGCATACCCGTCCTGCAGCAGATAGCACGGTTTCTGCCACCCAAAAATGTTGTAAGTCGGCATCCCCCACGGCGTGCACGGATACGTCTTCTTCCCCATCAGGAATTCCAAAAACAGGGGCGACAGATTAAACCGCCACGCAGCCTTCCGGTTCGACAGAATCGCCCGAAACATCCGCCGCGTCCTCGCCCGTCCCAAAAAGTGTTTCTGATCCGGCGCCTTGTCATACGAGTATCCGGGCGAGAGCATCATGCCCTCCACGCCCAACTCCATCATCTCGTCAAAGAACGCTCGCACCGACTTGGGATTCGCCCCGTCAAACAGGGTCGTATTCGTGGTCACCCGGAACCCGCGCCGCAGGGCCTCTTTCACCGCGTCAACCGCGATGTCGTACCCACCCTCGCGGCACACGGCCAGGTCATGCTCATCCCGCTGCCCGTCCAGGTGCACGCTGAAGGTTAAATACTTGCTCGGCGTGAACAGGTCGATCTTCTCTTTCAGCAGCAGCGCGTTCGTGCACAGATAGATGTATTTCTTCCGCGCCACCAGCCCCTCAATGATCTCCCCGATCTGCGGATGCATCAGCGGCTCTCCGCCCGGGATCGAAACCATCGGAGCCCCGCACTCCTCCACCGCCCGGAAACACTCTTCCGGCGTGAGGTCTTTTTTTAGAATGTGCGCCGGATACTGAATCTTCCCACATCCCGCGCAAGCCAGGTTGCACCGGAACAGCGGCTCCAGCATGAGCACCAACGGATATTGCTTCCGCCCCGCGAGCTTCTGCCGCAGCACATAGCTCGTCACGGTCCACATCTGTGAAACAGGAACTGGCATGTATCTTAAGGAACCCCTTTGTCGGTATCCTCCCATTTTATCAGGATTTGCCCCATAAACTGCCGGCAAGAGGATCAACCCGGGTACCTCGCAGTGGGATGATCCGGGAGGGTCTATGTGGGGACAGCCGCCCCCGCCTGTCCGCCGAGCGCAGCCCGGCTTCACCCCCTAAAACTTTTCCTGCGACCTCGCCCCCTTCCTCCTCCTCTAAAGGTCATGCTCCTCCGCTCCCAGCCCCTCCCGAAAGGGCTCTTGTCCCTTCCTCCAAAACCCGATACCCTATTGTCCGGTCATCTGTATGTTTAGTCCGCACCCCAATCTGGCTGACGAAGTGAACCGCAGCATCATCCAGTCGGAAATCGAGGGCGGAGTCTTTCTCGATGACCTTCCTCCTTCCACCGTCCTTGAAATCCAGACCATGCATCACTGCTACACCGCCGTGCTTCTCGGCGGCAGCGAAGCTCTCCTCTCCGGCCATCCCGAATTCTGCCCTGAGCCCGTGCACGTCGCCATTGCCGGTTCCACCTGGGGCGGGTCCATGCTGAAGCTCCAGTATGTCGGCCGCGGCATGCACCTCGAATTCCGTCACCCGCTCTACGCCACTCCCATCATCACTTCCCCCATCCAGGAAATTCGCGACACGCCGCAGCCCGCTGTCAGCCCCGCGCAAGTTGCCCAATTTCCCCCAGCAGCCTATCGCACTCAGAAGTACGACTAGCCACTTCAGGCACATCCTTTCGGATTGTCTGCCCGTGAACCAGGGAGCGGGGGCTCGCCATGCCTCACGGATTTCCCGACGCGCCGGCACTTTCCATTGACTTGCCCCCCCGCACCCACTACCATTCCCGCCATCGGCCCTTTGAGTGGGCCCCTGATCATGTCTCTGAAGATCGAAACCCGCGAAGTCGCCCACGTCACCATTCTCGACATCCACGGCCGCATCGTCCTCGGCGACGAGATCGGTGAGCTCCGCGACGCCGTCCGCAGCCTCGTCGCCGAAGGCAAGAAGAAGATCATCCTCAACCTCGTCGGTGTCGACTACCTCGACAGCTCCGGCGTCGGAGAACTCGTTGGCAGCTTCACCACCGTCCGCAATGCCGGTGGCGAACTAAAGCTCCTCAACCTTACCCAGAAGGTCCAGGACGTCCTCCACGTCACCAAGCTCTACACCGTGTTCGACATCAAAGACGACGAATTCACCGCCGTCCGATCCTTCGACTACTTCTTCGCAAAATAGTTCGTGTGGAGCCGGCACGACGGTGAGGCAGGCACTGGTGTGGAGCGGGCACTCCTGCCCGCTTCGCTTGAAACGAACTTGAAATTTGCCAGTACCCCTTATGACACGCCCCCACGCTCTCGATTCTTAGCTATGATTGCAGAAGAAACCTCACGGGCCACGCAAGTTGCTTGAGGCAGGAGTCGCGCCGCGCATGGCCGGCAGTACCGATTACCGCTCTTCGGAACAGAAGACCGCCCGCGAACTCATCTGGACGTCCAACCACACGTTTCATGGATGGACCTGCTCCCAGTGCGAATGGAATTACCCGCTCCCCACGCTCCTCAACGATCCTGAAGCCAAGACCGCCTACGATCGCCTGGCAGCGGCCAAATTCCGCGATCACAAGTGCGCCGACCACCTCTCCCGCCTCGGTTCGGCCGACGACGCCGACAGCTTCACTCCCCGCATCCGAAAACTGGTCACCCAGGGCTTCAAGCCCAAAGATGCCGTCGAACTCTTCCTGCAGGAAATCGCCCTCGAGTATCGCAATCAGCCGAAAATTCTAGCCCAGGCGAAAACCGACGCCGAAGATTTCCTCCGCCGCGTCCGCGCCGGCCTGATCTAAAGGTTTGATGTGGTGAGGTTACAATGTGGGGACAGCCGCCCCCGCCTGTCCGTCGAGCGCAGCCGCTGAGATTCTGGGTGCCCCATTTTTGCCGCGTCCTTTGCGGCAAAAGTGGGGATTTTCGAACGAGCAAGTCGAAGCGCGGGCTTTTCCCACCCCCTAATTCTCAATCCCCATCTCCCGCAAAATGTACGCATAGTCAAACGACGCTTCCTTCAACCGGTCATATCTCCCCGAAGCCCCGCCGTGCCCCGCCGGACTCAAATTCGTTTTCAAGATCAAGATATTATGATCCGTGCGCGTCGCCCGCATCTTCGCCACATACTTCGCCGGCTCCCAATACATCACCTGGCTGTCGTTGAACGACGTCTTCACCAGCATGTCTGGATAATTCTTCGCTTCCACATTGTCGTACGGCGAATACGTAATCATGTAATCAAACGCGGCCTTTTCCTTCGGATTTCCCCACTCCTCAAACTCCCCCACGGTCAGCGGCAGTGTTTCATCCAGCATCGTGTTCATCACGTCCACAAACGGTACCCCGACCAGAGCCGCCTTGAACAGATCCGGACGCAGATTCAGCACCGCTCCCATCAGCAGCCCGCCCGCGCTGCGCCCCTCGATCACGAGCCGATCCTTCGACCCATATCCATGTCCCACCAGATACTCCGCGCTCGAAATGAAGTCGGTGAACGTCGTCCGCTTATTCATCATTCGCCCCGCATCGTGCCAGGATTTGCCCATCTCCCCGCCGCCGCGAATGTGCGCCACCGCCGTTACCACTCCCCGATCGACCATGCTGAAAATATTCGAATTGAAAAACATGTCGATCGACACGCCATACGACCCGTACCCATACAAATACAGCGCCTCTTTCCCGTCGAGCTTCGTGCCTTTCAAATACACCACGGAAATCGGAATCTTCACTCCATCCGCCGCCGGAGCATAAATCTGCTCCACCTGATACTTCGTCCGGTCATACCCGCCCGGCACTTCTTTCTGCTTCAAAAGTTGCGACGTCCCCTTCTCCATGTCATACGCGAACACCGAAGCCGGCGTAGTCGGCGACTGGTATCCATACCGGAACTCCGTCGTGTCATAAACCCGGTTGACATACGAATATGCCGCATACGCCGGCTCTGGAAACTCAATCCTCCGCGACTGCCCGCTGCGCAAGTCATTCACTTGAATCTGCGGCAGCCCATTCTCCCGCTCATACAACACGTAATAGTTCTTGAAAAAGTCAGTGTCGTCGAGCATGACCTTGGGATTCTGCGCCACCACTTCCTTCCAGTTCCCGCTCCCCGGATTGCTCACCGGAGCCTTGACCAGCCGGAAGTTCCTTCCCGTATCATTCACGCGAATATAGAAAGAATCCCCATTGTGGTCGGGATAGTACTCCACATCCTGCTTCCGCGGCTCCATCACCTTGAACTCCGCCATCGGCTGATCCGCCGGAATGTACCGCGCCTCGCTCGTCGTATGGCTGCCACAAATCAACAAGATGTAAGCTTGGCTCCGCGTCTTGTCCGCTGCCACTTCGAAGCGCTCGTCTTTCTCCTCATACACCACCGGATCCGTCTCCGCCGTCGCCGCCGTATGCCGGTACAACCGGTACTGCCGCTTCGAAACCGCGTCTTCCTGCGTATAGAAAATCGTCTTGTTATCGTTCGCCCACACCACCGACCCCACTCTCTCGGCATGATCAACCAGCGTCTTCCCCGTCCGCAGATCCTTCACCGCCAGCGTGTACTGCCGGAACCCCGTGTTATCGTACGAATACGCCAGCAAATTTCCATCTGGACTCACCGCAAACGCCGCCACCGAAATGAACGCCTGCCCTTTCGCCAGCTCATTCACATCCAGCACTACTTCCTCCGGCGCGTCCATGCTGCCCTTCCTCCGGCAGCGAATCCCATACTGCTTCCCCGCCTCCGTCCGCACGTAATAGAAGTAATTTCCCTCTTTGTACGGAACCTCAACGTCCGTCTCCTTGATCCGTCCCAGCATCTCGTCATACAGCTTCTTCTGAAACGCTTCCGTCGGCTTCATCACCGCGTCGGTGTATACGTTCTCCGCCTCCAGATAAGCCCGCACCTCCGGATTCGGCTTGTCCCGCAGCCAGAAATAGTTATCCACCATCTTGTGCCCGTTGACCTCGGCACTATGCGGAATTTTCTTCGCTACCGGGGGACTCGGCAACGATCCCGTATCCGCCGCTGTGAGCACCATCACCGACGCCAACGCCAATCCACCAACCTGCACACGACGCAGCAAGCGCTTCATGAACCCTCCAAAAGTGAAGCTAGTTGAAATGATTGCCCTGAAACCCCCCGGGTGCCGGGTGCCCCATTTCTCGCGTCCTTTGCGACAAGCTTGCCCTGAGCGGAGTCGAAGGGTGGGGACTTGCCCTGCTTTACAAGCGAGCACGATACTCCGCCCCCACCGTGAATTGCAACGTCGCAGCCCGACCGGGAAAACGCTCTGTCATCCTCAGCGAAGTGGCGGCAAGCGAAGCGCGGCCGCCGCGCAGTCAAAGGACCCCTGCACTCCCGGCACTCACCACCGGCACGAAAGGGAATTCTCGGCATTGACTCTACCCCAACAAATCCCTATGCTCAACCCTTGAGCGCGTAGGGCGCCTCCAGTCCGCGGAAAGGGCCGTGCCCACCTGACACAAATTTTCGAAGGCGACGAACCTTCTTTCAGCCTGACCTCGTGCGGACTCCAGGCAGCATTGAAAGGAGCTTCGTGTGTTTCCCAATCCGCAGGACGCTCTTCCACTTCCACCCAGCCCCAACCTGGATCAATACAGGAAACGCGCCAAAGATCTTCTCAAAGCCAGCCAGTCCCCCGACCCCGCCGCCATCCGCACTTGGGCCATAAACTGGATCGACTCGCTAGTCCGCCTCTCCGACCTCACCCTCACACCCCAACTCCCCGTGCGCGTCGGCCACTGGGTTGATCAACTGGACCAATTCGCCCGCAAAGAACTGCCACAGACCAGGTGGGGGCGGACGCATTCGTCGGTCCCGCCAAGCGAAGCCCGGCGATCCGCTACCGCAACCCTGGCCGCCGCCCAATTCATCATCGCCCGTGCCCAAGGCTTCGAGAGCTGGCCCAAGCTGGCCAAGCATGTGGAAGCCACCGCCCGCGCCAATTCTCCCGTGAACCACTTCGAACAAGCCGCGGACGCTATCGTCACCGGTGACGTCGTTACCCTCGAACGCCTCCTGCGCGAGAATCCCGATCTGATTCGCGACCGTTCCACGCGCCGCCATCAAGCAACTCTGCTCCACTACGTTTCTGCCAACGGCATCGAAGGCTACCGCCAGAAGACTCCCAAAACCATCGTCGAGGTCGGCGAACTTATTCTCCGCGCCGGCGCCGACGTGAACGCCACAGCCGAGGTTTACGGCGGATCGTCCACGCTCGCTCTCGTTGCCACCAGCCTCCATCCCGAACGCGCCGGCGTGCAGGACGCGCTCCTGCAGCTTCTCCTCGACCACGGCGCCGCACTCGACTTTTCCGCAGGACTGATCGTCAACGCCTGCCTCGCCAACGGACGCCTCCATGCTGCCGAATTTCTCGCCAGTCGCGGAGCCCGCGTTGACCTCGAGGCAGCCGCCGGCCTGGGCCGCGTAGATCTGGTTCAGAGTTTCTTCGATGATTCCGGCGCAGCGCCTGCGACTACGACCAATGCACAAAAAGAACGCGCCCTCCTCAGGGCCTGCGAGTACGGCCGCACCTCGTTAGTCGATTTCCTCCTGCAGCACGGAGTCCCTCTGCACACCCAGGCCGACACCGGACAGTCTGCCCTCCACTGGTCCGTAATCGGCGGACACCTGGAGACGATCAAGCTGCTCCTGGAGAGAGGCGCTTCGCTCGAAGCCAAGAATGCCTATAGCGGCACCGCCCTAGGCCAAGCCCTCTGGTCAGCAGTCCACAGCGACCGCGGATGGGAATATCTCCCCGTCATTGACACGCTACTAAAAGCCGGGGCCCGAATAGAAGCCGGAACCCTCAAGTGGTTAGCGGAACAAACGGACGCTTTGTCGTCGGTAAGAGAGCCCATTGCAGAGTTGCTCAGGCAGCACGGTGCTTCCTCGTAAGCGGAAAAACCATCGTGGAAGAGCGGCGCTTTCAGCGCCGCGTAAAGAACCAAAAGGAATGCGGGCTTCAGCCCAGGTGTTCGGATTCTCTGTCCGCCCTGGGTTTTGCAGGAATCACACTAGTAAACACCCTCCGCGCAAGACCCAGTTGGCCCCCACTAACGACCCAATTCGCCCATCCTCCCCCCACTTCCACCCCGCCGAAACTCCCTTTCGAAGGCTCGCCAGACCACGTCCCGTAACCATCTTGATTCCCCCATGCCCCGCCGACCCCCCAGGGTGCCCCACTTCTCGCGTGCTTTGCGAGAAGTGGGGTTCGCAGGAATCAGACTAGTAAACACGCTCCGCGCAAGACCCAGTTGGCCCCCACTAACGACCCAATTCGCGCATCATCGCCCCACTCTACCCCGTCCAAACTCCCGTTCGAAGGCTCGCCGGTCCACGTCCCGTCACCATCTTGATTCCCTCCTACCGCCCCCTGCGCGCCATCCGCAGCGCCACCCCGCCCCGAACCTCCGGCGTCCTCACCGTCTCGTCCCCTCCCGCATGCTGAAAGGTCGCGCTATTGTTCGCGCCCGTAGAAACATCCACCCAAGTCAGTTCGTATGTACCCGCTGGCAAGCTCAAGGTCACATCCGCCGGCCCGCTTCCGTCGATGTACATCGCGTACTCTCCCTGGGTGCTCGAAAGCATGTGGGTATAAACGCCCTCTGCATGCTTCACCGTTCCGGAGTCCGGCGCCATCTCCACAAGCGGCAATCCCTGCAGAAACTCGCTCAAAATCCGCAGCCTCCGCCGAAGCTCTGGGCTTCCGCCGCCCGGCCCGTTCGGTTCCGTGTCGCTCCCGTCTTCATGTGCCACGGTGAAGGAGTAGTCCAGGCTGTCGAAAACGCTCCCTCCCGACATCATGAAATTCCACGCTTGCCGGGCATAGCTCGCATCCCCACGCCCAAGAAATCCCGTCTCGTCATAGGAGAGCGCTTTTCCCAGCCCATAGTTCAGCGCAACCGCCTCCGGATACGCATAGTGAAAATTCACTACGCTCACGCCCGGGATCAGCTGCCGGACCGGATAGCGGAAGTTGCAGCAATCTTGCGCAATCAAATGCTTGTTCGGCAACGACCCCTCTTCACTCGCGATCCACTCCGCCACCCGTGCCTGCCACGCCATCGTCAACTCATCCGGCAAATCAATCGAGTTCGGGTACTGGTCCCGCCCCGAAAACAAATACGGATTCACCACGTCCGCCAGCACGGGACGGTCCGACCAGGGTTCGTTGGCAATTTCAAAAATGACGTTCGGATAACCGCTCGCCTCGCGAACCAGCTTCTTCGCATACCGTTCCTGGTACGCCAGAACGTTCCCGTTTTCCAGAGTGTTCAGCTTCTTCCAATCGATCGCGTCGGTCTGATTGATGTTATTCGCCCGGTTGAAAGGGCTCAGGTTCCATTGCAGTTCGCCGTATTGCGAAGAGAACAACCCGATCTCGACGACGATTCCACGCCGGGATGCTTCTTCCAGAAAATCGTGCAAGCGCGCGAAATACTCCGGATTCCACTTCTCGAGATCGAACTTGTTACCCCCTCCCGCATATCCCGCGGTGTCGCTCCGCGCCCACGGCGCCACAAATCGCCCGAGTGCAGGCGCTAGATCATTCCGCAGAATGCCAAACGATTTAGCCGGCGCCTCGACATAGGACCCGCCAAACAGCCGCGTGTAATTCAGTCCGCCCGCCGCCATCGCCTCGAGGTACCGGTGGTAGTCAAAGTCCGCGTTCAGCACCGCCCCATAGTGTTCTCCGCTGCTAATCAGCGCAACCGCCTTCCCCTGAAAAAGGAAGTAATGCGGATTCTGCGGGTGCAGTTGGATCGGCGTAGTGTGCCTTACCTGTGGGCAAACGGGAGCGATAATTGCGAGGATCGAAACACCGGCGATGAGCAACCGACTAGGCGACAGCCCTTTTCCGATGAGCATCGAGTTTCCTCCGCTGACCCGCTGCGCAGGCGACCCCCACCAGGGTGCCCCACTTCTCGCGTCCTTTGCGAGAAGTGGGAGTTCTCCGCCCACGAACCACACCGGTAAACACTCTACTCGCGAGGGGGCCGGCCCTACCCACCTTCCGCCCCATTCGTACCAATTGGCCCACTCTTGCCGACACGCGCTACCAGAAACTGACGGTGCCACTCCACAAGTAACGCTCTTGATTCTCCCCATCGGAGAAAAAAGAAAGGCGGCCGTCAGGGCCGCCTCCAAAAAGCTGGAAGGTAAAAGCCAGAAGCGTGTTCCCCTATTTCTTCCCTCGCAACATCTCCACCACCCTCTCATAGTCATCCACGGTTGAATACTCAATTACAATCTTCCCCTTCCCCTTCCGGTCGCGGATCCGGACCCGCACCCCCAGCATCCGCTCCAGATCCAACTGCGCCGCCCGCACATTCGGATCCACCCAGCGCGCCCCACTTTTCTTCGGCTCCTGTCCCGGCATCCCAGGTATCGGATCCAGCAGGCCCGTCATCCGCAAAACCAGCATCTCCACCTGCTCGACCGTCATGCCTTTCTTCACCGCGTACAGTG
Source organism: Candidatus Sulfotelmatobacter sp. (assembly GCA_049792875.1). GTDB lineage: Bacteria > Acidobacteriota > Terriglobia > Terriglobales > Acidobacteriaceae > Sulfotelmatobacter. The sequence continues at coordinate 14,640 of JBARBI010000011.1, read as the reverse complement.
CAGCTTCCGCAATCTTGTCGTCGCTATCCAGCTTCAGCAGTTCTCTCGCCTGGGCGAAGTTGATCTTCTTTTCCGCAAGCAGCTGCATCACCTCTCGCGGCAGCTTCAGCAGTCGCATGTAGTTCGTCACCGACGCGCGCGAAAGCCCCACCCGCTCTCCAATCTGCTGCTGCGTGAGATGGAACTCATTGCTCAACACCCGAAACGCTTCTGCCTGTTCCAGCGCACTCAAATCCTCGCGCTGCAGGTTTTCGATGATCGTCATCTCCGCCGCCTGCTGCAGCGATACCCGCCGCACCAGCGCTGGAATGTGGGTCTTCCCTGCCTTTTTCGAAGCATGCAGCCGCCGCTCACCCAAGACCAGGATGTAGCGCCCCTCTTCGTCCCCGGGACGCACCATGATCGGTTGCACCACTCCGTTGGCCTTGATCGAATCCGCCAACTCCTCCAGCTTCTCGTCATCCTCCACGTACCGTGTCTGAAATGGATTCTTATCGATGTCCGCAATGGCAAGGTTGACCACCAGATTCGCCGGCATGCGCGATTCCGCCTGCGCATAAATCGTAATGGGCTCATCGGCGGGACCAGGCAGAGGTGGCACGGGTGCGTGTGGCACGGGCACTCCTGCCCGTGCAGCCTCGTAAATCCCATCGTCGGCTAGGGCCTGAATCGTCCCTTCAAAGGCCGTTCCCCCCGCGGGCAAATGTGGCCCAGGCACGGGTGGCGCGGGTACTCCTGCCCGCGCACCTGCGTCACCACTAACGCCAGCCGCCGGCGGCGCACCCGCCCGAGCCGCAGTCCCCGCCACGACCCGTGGCCCAGGAAGCAACGACTCGAGCCCCCGCCCCAATGCCCGCCGCTTCTCCACCTTCTCTTTCTCTCCCGCCCGCCCCGCATTCTCCGCTGCCACCGTATGGGTCATCCAGTCCTCTCCCCGAAACATCTCCCCGAATCAAACTTCGTTATCGTCGTGGTGCGCCGTTCGTTCGGCGCCGAAAGATCTGTTTGCCTTCTGTATATTTATTGTCATCAATCTAATATATAGATGACCATCAATCTAAGGTAGCTACGCTGTCTTGTCCATCTCGTCCGCCGCCGTCGTCTCTCCCCCGTGTCCTTCTGTGGTCGCGCCTTGTTCTGAGCTTTGAGAACTGAAAGTCGAAGGCTGACGCTCAATAATCTCCTTCGCTAACCGTATGTAACTTTCCGCCCCCTTCGATCGCGGATCGTAGACCAGCGCCGCCTTCCCATGGCTCGGCGCCTCCGCCAGCCGTATGTTCCGCGGCACGGTTGTCCGGCACAGCTTCTCCCCAAAAAAATTCTTCAGCTCAGTCATCACCTGTTGCGCCAGGTTGGTACGCTCGTCAAACATGGTGAGCACCACCCCTTCGATCGCAAGCTCTGGGTTTAGACCCACGCGGATCCGCTCGATCGTGTCAAGCAGTTCGCTGATGCCTTCCAGAGCAAAGTACTCCCCCTGCATAGGGATCAGCACTGCATCGGCTGCGACCAGCGCGTTTAGCGTCAGCAGGTCCAGCGCGGGCGGACAGTCCAGGACGACAAACTGGAACCGCTCACGCAAGGGAGCCAGCGCCTCACGCAAGCGATACTCGCGCCCCTCTGCGTCCACCAGTTCCAGGTTGGCACCGATGAGGTTCTTGTGCGCAGGGATGAGCCACAATTGCTCGAGCTCAGTAGTGAGCAACGCCTCCTCGGCAGAGGCGGCACCCATCAGCAGGTGGTAAGAGCTGACGCGATCCGGATCCTTCGCGAAGCCCAGACCGCTCGTGGCGTTCGACTGCGGATCGCAGTCGACCAGCAGCGTGTTCACTTCGGCAGCCGCGAAGGACGCGGCTAGATTGATGGCGGTCGTAGTCTTACCCACGCCGCCCTTCTGATTGGCAACAGCGATAACGCGTCCCATTGGATTGTCAGGAGAACCAGAGCTACCCGGCAGCATAATCCGCTTCGCATTTCAAATGCAATCAACATTTGCTGTGCAAAGGAATGAATTGTGTGCAAAACACGCCCCCAATGTTCCTGCAGGAACATATTTGACTTTACCCTTCGTCTCGCCTTGCAAATCGGAGAAGTGTTCCTGCGGGAACATTCGGGCTTGGCGGCGAAAGCGGGGCGCCCCAGCCCTGTGAGCATCCTTCCTCCGTATCGTCAGCCAAGCGCAGGAGCAACCTGGCGTTTGATAGAGAAAATGTTCCTCAAGGAACAGTCCGCGGCTGCTCCTAGCCGCCTCCCGTGTCTTGCCACGCGCATTGCATCTCTTGAAGGTGGGGGGGGCGAATACGGAGAAATGTTCCTGCAGGAACATTGTGGAAAACTCGTCGATCGTTCGCGGTCTGGAAACTTGGGGAGTTGTCCCGCTCCCACTTCCGGCCTTATATTTACGCCATGTTGATAGCGATGGGCCTAGAATCGCTGCCGATCTGGCCTGCTTGTACCACTTGGTTAGTTTCTTGGTTCGGGAATGCGATCATCTAGGACTCGCGGTGAGCTAGGAGCAAGATCCTTGAGCGGGATTGGGGGACTGGGACTGGGTTGCACCAGGCGAGATGCGGGAGAGAGGAGAGGGCCTGGGCTTGCTGGGCGGAACTGATCAGAAGGGCTAGGCAGCCCGCGGGTGCGACGAGGTTGGCGGCGGTGGGGAGGATGGCTTCGAAGTGTTCGACAGCCCGCAGGGTGACTACGTCAAAGGTTTGCGTGATGGTCCCGGCGCGGGCGATTTGTATATTGATGTCCGTCAATGTAAGGGCGCGGATGACTTCGCGGAGGAAGGTGGCCTTTTTGTGGTTGGACTCGATCAGGGTGAGGGAGAGGTGCGGGGCCCAGAGTTTGAGGGGGAGGCCGGGGAATCCGGCGCCGGAGCCGACGTCGGCGGCGGTGAGAGCAGCCGAGCTGCGCTCGGCTGAACAGCCCCTTCGGCTTTGCTCAGGGCAGGCTCGGGCGGCTGTCCCCACAGGAGCAGGGATAGGGAACAAATAGCGGGCAGCGAAGAGGCTCTCGCCGAAGTGGCGGGTGACGATTTCTTCGGGGTCGCGAATGGCGGTGAGGTTGATGCGGACGTTCCAGCGGATGAGTATATCGATGTATGTCGATATACTGTGCAGTTGGGCAGGGGACAGGACAGCAGGTTTCTGTCCGAGAGCCGCGACAGGTTCGTGGAGGAAAGGATCAAGCAACTCGGCGATACGGGCCGCATTCATGGGAGCAGAATCCCGATTGTAGACTGCAAACCGGGGTGGTGGGGACTGGGAGGCGAGCTCTTGCCCGAGGCTGACGGCGCCAGGTCAAGGCGGCGGAGTACGTCCTTGAATCGGGGGGAGGGGATCAAGCACTAGAAGAAACCGAGAGTCGCCGGGCTGGGATTCGGCATCCAACCGGGGATGAAGGCCACCTGCGGGAAAATCTTTGACGAAAAATACCGGGTGGTTGCGGTGGAGAGTCAGAGCCTGACCATTCGGGGAGTCAGCACCGGTGAGGTGCTGACCATCATTAATCCTGACCCGGACACGCCCCTCACGCCCGCCGAATACCCTCCGGGCAAGCTGATTGCATTGAGCGATCCTTCCGCCTCGCCATTGAACTAGGACGTTTCACGTAGCGGCGGACGCATTCGTCGTTTCGCTTACGCGAAGCCCGGGACGAAAAGTCCGGGGCTACGGGTTACTTGGTCGATGCCAAGACGGCGGGCATTTCATTTCCAGTTGACAGCCGGCGCTTCATTCTGTATATTCAGTCCGTACTGAAAGAATCGTTATGCCGGAGCTGACTGGAGTCCAAAAGCAATACATTCTCCACTGGGGAGAGATGGGGACGCGGTGGGGGATCAACCGGACGGTGGCGCAGATCCACGCGTTGCTGTACCTGTCGCCCAAGGCGCTGCCCGCGGAAGAGATCGCAGAAACGTTGAGCGTGGCGCGGTCAAATGTCAGCACGTCGATCCGGGAGTTGGAAACCTGGGGGATTGTGCGTGCGGTACACGTGCTGGGCGACCGGCGCGAACATTACGAGTCGATGAAGGACGTGTGGGAGATGTTCCGGCTGGTGATCGAGCAGAGGAAACGGCGGGAGATCGATCCGACGCGGGAGATTTTGAGGCAGTGTCTGGCGGATCTGGATCCGAAAGAAATTGGCGCGGAATACACGCGGGAGCGGTTGGCGGCGATGGCGGGTTTCTTTGAGGCGGTGACGGAGCTGTATGACCAGATGAAGCGGCTGCCCACGGGAACGGTGCGGAAACTCTTGCGGATGGGGACGAAGGTTCGGAAAAAGGCGGGCTAGGGCCCTTTTTTTTGCGCGTCTCGTTCTGTTCGTACCGAACGATCTGTCGCGGGAGGCCAGCGATGAGCGCGACTGTAGCAGGTACCAGGGTGTTCAGCTACACGGGCATGCATGTTTATCGCCGGGTTCTGGCGGTTGCGAATCGTTCTGCAGATTTTCCATTACGACCCCCAGAATCCGGCGAAAGGACCGAGGGCTCGACCTGATGTATGTGGGGGCTTTGATCTGGCTGGGGATGGTGGTGGAATCGCGGCGTTGCGGCCGGGGGTGTAAGGGCGGGGAGGGTCCCCTCAGTCGAAAATCCCACTTTGCCGCAAAGGACGCGGCAAAAATGGGGCACCCGGAGGCGTGGAGTATGAAGACGACTGCTACGGCGGGGGCGGCGGTTTGGGCGGGGATGGCGGTGTTGGCGCGGATGGGGATTGCGCGGGTGGGTGCGATTGAGTTGTTGTTTCTGTTTGCTCCGCTCGTGATTGTTCCCCTGGGAATGGAGTTGGGCCGCGCCGTTGGGGGAACTGGTTCGCTCGAAGGGCTGGCCCGCCGGCTGCAACCGTTGGGCGCCGCGCTGGCGGTCGTGGCGATGTTGCTTCCGCCGGGACGACGAGCCGGGTCGGCTGCGCTTGGATGGTTCCTGGTTTGTCTGCTCATGGCCGGGGCGGGAATCGTGGACCTGGTGCGTTCGCTGTGGACAGACGCGGGCAGCGACCCCTTCGGCTCTCGCCCGGGCGAGGGCCGCGCCACCCAGGTTACGATGGGGGTCGCGCGAGTGGATCTGGCGGTGGGTGGAGTATGGCTGGTGGCGTCGCGGTTGGGGATGCGGCTGATGGGAATTCAGGAACCGATCGGATTGCTGACGGCGGTGCACTTTCACTTCGCTGGATTTGCTACGGCGATGATTGCGGCGACAACGCTTCAATTTGCCGGGAGACGCGGGGAACAGCGGTGGCTCAAAAGAGTGGTCCTGATCGTAGCCGGGCTGCCTTTGCTAGTGGCGGTGGGGTTTGTGATCTCTCCAGCCCTGAAGATGACGGCGGCGCTTCTGTTCTCGGGGAGCGTGGCGGGGCTGGCGTTCGCGGTACGCGCGTGCGGCAGGAAGGCGGAGGACGGCATGGCGCGGGTGCTGTTGCAAGTCGCCGCTGGCGCCGTTTTTGCAGGGATGGTGCTTTCGGCCGGATACGCGGTTGCCGACTACATGGGGAGTGATGCCCTGACGATCCCGCAGATGGCGAGAACTCACGGGCTTCTGAACGCGATGGGATTCTGTCTTTCGGGACTTTTGGGATGGGTGATGGAGACGAGTGGGGGAGAGTAGTCTGGTGCGAGCGAAAGGCACCACTTCTCGCGCCTAGAGCGCGCCAGAAATGGGGCACCCAGACCCATCACCCACACACCCATCACTCACACCCATCACCCACACCACATCACCCCCGACCGTCACTCGCGTGGGGGGCGTTTGGATTCTGATGGAGGGGCGCAGTTTTCAGGCTGAGGTGCGGGGGGGAACCTGTACACTAACTGCGAACCGCCGGAGCGAAATGCCGGCGGGTTTCCATGACGGAAATGTCTCAGTTTGACGGGCCCGCAGGAGCAGTTCCAGCTTCGAAGGACTCCGCAGTGACGAACGGCGCGAGCGCGGAGTCTCGGGCGCCGTCTCCGTCGACTTTCTCCACCGTAAGCGAATCCTATTCCGCGATCCCAGCCGAAGCCTCCCCTGGTGAGAGCGCCATCAACAAGGAACTGCGCCGCTTGAACCGGGCGTTGCGTGCGCTGAGTGCGGGCAACCAGGCACTGGCACAGGCGGCAAGCGAACAGGAGTTGCTGCAACAGATCTGCGACATCATTGTCGGCGTCGGCGGATACCGGATGGCGGGCATCGCTTACGCGGAACAGGACGAAGAAAAAAATGTTCGGCCAGTGGCGCACGCCGGATATGGCAGCGGATATCTGGAGACGATTGCCGTGAAGTGGTCGGATACTCCGGCGGGGCGGGGACCGGCGGGGACGGCGATCCGGGAGAACCGGATTTGTGTGATCGCGAACACGGAGAACGACCCGCGCTTCGCACCGTGGCGCGAAGCGGCATTGCAAAGAGGATATGCGGCGGTGATCGGATTGCCGTTGCGAGTTGCGAGCTCCGCTTTCGGCGTGCTGGCCATCTATTCGGAGCAGGCGGGTTCGTTTGAGAGTTCGGAAGTGGGACTGCTCAGCGAGATGGCCAACAACCTGTCTTATGGCATCACGGCGATGCGCTCACTGGAGGAAGGAAAACGGGCGACGGCCGCGTTGAAGGAGGCGGAGGCAAAATACCGCCAACTGGTGGAACAGGTTCCGGCGATCTCGTATGTGGCCGAGGCGGGTGCGCAAGGCCGTTTCCTGTATCTCAGCCCGCAGGTGAGTGCGATTCTCGGCTACCGGGCGGAAGATTGCCTATCGGATCGGCACTTCTGGTGGGATCACCTGAACCCGGAAGACTACCCGATTGCGCTGATGGAGGACAGTTGGGAGGAAGGGCGTCCTTTCCGGGTCGAATACCGCATGCGGAGGCAGGATGGCAGCGAGGTGTGGGTTCGGGATGAGGCGGTGATTGTCCGCGATTCACTAACCGGAAGGCGATTGACTCGCGGCATGCTGATCGACATCACGGAGCGAAAGCGCGCGGACGAAGCACTCCGGCGCAGCGAAGAAAACTACCGCATGTTCGTGGCGCAAAGCTCGGAAGGCATCTTCCGGCAGGACCTCGACGCACCGGTGTCAATTGATCTTCCCGAGAATGAACTGATTCACCATATTCTGCACGACTCGTACCTGGCGGAGTGCAACCAGGCGATGGCCCAGATGTACGGTCTGAGCTCGGCGGCCGAACTTCTGGGAAAGCGACTGACGGAATTGCTGGTGGTGGACGATCCTCACAACATTGAGCTGACACGCGACTACATTCGCCACGGGTTTCGGGTGCTGGAGCGGGAATCACGTGAGGTGGACGTACACGGCAACCCGAAGGTGTTCCTGAACAGTATGTTCGGCATTGTGGAGCACGGGAAACTGCAGCGGACATGGGGGATTCAGCGGGACATCACGGAACGGTTGAAGGCGGAGGCGGCGCGCCAGAAAGCGGAGGAGGCGCGGCGAGAGAGCGAAGAGCGCTACCGTGTGTTCGTGGCGCAGACCTCAGAAGGGATCTATCGCACCGAGCATGACCCACCAGTACCGGTTCATCTTCCGGTGGAGGAGCAGATGACGCTGAGCCTGGCCAGTGGATATATCGCGGAATGCAACGATGCCATGGCCAAGATGTACGGTCTCACCGAGAGCCGCGAACTTGTGGGGAAGAGGTTGTCGGAACTGCTGATTGCCGATGATCCGGTGACCAAGGAGTTCATGGCGACGTTCATCCAGTCGGGATACCGGATCACGGATTGGGAGTCGCACGAGCGGGATGCGCAGGGACACACCAAGATCTTCCGCAACACGATGGTGGGGATTGTGGATAAGAGTTGCCTGGTGCGGATCTGGGGCATCCAGCGCGACGTAACCGCGCGCATGCATCTGGAAGAGCAACTCCGGAACGCGCAGCAACTGGAGGCGATCGGACGGCTGGCGGGTGGTGTGGCGCACGATTTCAACAACATTCTGAGCGTCATCATGGGACACGGCGAGTTGCTGCTGGCAGCCTCCGCAAAAGACGAGCGCACGCGGAACGGATTGGAGCAGATCCGGCGGGCGGCGGACCGGGCCGCGTCGCTGACGCAGCAATTGCTGGCCTTCAGCCGGAAGCAGGTGTTGCAACCGAAAGTGCTGGATCTGAATGAGGCCGTGGCCGACGTGCAAAAGATGCTGGCGCGCGTGATTGGCGAGGACATTGAGTTGATCGCGAGCCTGCATCCGTCGCTGGCGCCGGTGAAGGCGGACCCGGGACAGGTGGAACAGGTGCTGATGAACCTGGCCATCAACGCACGGGATGCGATGCCGCAGGGAGGCAAGCTGATGATGGAAACCTCCAATGCGGAGATCAGTGCCGAGCGGGCGCGCGATCTTGATCTGCTTCCGGGGTACTACGTGATGCTGCGCGTTTCGGATTCCGGACATGGGATGCATGGGACGACGCTCGCTCACATTTTCGAACCATTTTTCACGACCAAGCCGATGGGCAAGGGGACCGGGCTCGGGCTAGCGACGGTGTACGGAATCGTGAAGCAGAGCGGGGGAAGCATCCGGGTGGAAAGTGAAGTGGGACGCGGGACGACATTCCGCATTTATTTTCCGGTGGCGGAAGGCAGCACCATCAAGCGGCAGGAGTCGATCGCGGGTGGAAAGGTAGGCGGAGGGACGGAGACCATCCTCATTACCGAAGATGAGCCGGACCTACGCGAACTGGCGCGTATTTTCCTGGAAGGATACGGGTACAAAGTTTTGGAGGCGTCGAGCGCCGAGCAGGCGCTTCAGACGGCAGAGCTCTTCAACGCGCCCATCGATCTATTGCTGACCGATGTGATCATGCCGGGGATGAGCGGGCGACAGTTGGCGGAGAAGATTTTGAGCAAGCGTCCGGAAACCAAGGTGATGTACATGACCGGATACACCGACGATATGGTGGTGCAACACAGGGTGCTGGAGCCCGGTGTGAAGCTGCTGCAGAAACCGTTTACCAAGGTCGACCTGGCGTTGAAGGTACGCTCGACGCTGGATGGGAAGTAGGGGGGTTGGTAAAATTTGGAATTCCCGGACTTCTGAAAAGAGCTTAACCACAGAGGGCACTGAGGTCCACAGAGGATTCGGGAGCGTGAAAAAGGACACGGCTTATGACGCAGGTGCAGGAAAGTGGGAGAGTCTTGGATGAAGCGGGCGCGGCAGCGAGCCAGAAAATCTGGGTGACGCTGCGAGGACTGCCCTTGACGGTGCGGCTGGAGTGGCCGTTCCACCAGTCGACTTCGGGGGCGGATTTCTGGGTGCTGCACGGCGACCTCCGGCTGGAAGGTTCGGAAGGACTGCACGCGCCGGTGGCGGTGAATCTTTCGCAGACCGTGCGCGAGGTGATGCCGTCTTTGGAACCGAAGGATGCGGAAGCCCCGGTGATCAACGCGCTGCGGAAGGAAGTGGATCGACGGCAGATTGAGTTTTTGAAGTCGGGGAAGTTGTTGCCGGTGCCGTTTTCCAGCCGTCATTATGATTTCAAGCGGCAGCAGTGGGAGTTTGGCAAGGCGACGGATGACGTGATGGCGGAGTTCATCGAACGAAAAGTGTACTGGGAGACGACGCTGGGAAAATCTCCGCTTCTCGCCAAGGACGCGAGAAACGAGGCACCCGGGCGAGTTTGGATTGGCGATCCGACCGAGGCGCAGTATCTGCAGACGACTCCGGCTCACATGCTGGAGATCGCTGCGCGGCTGGTGGCGGCTCAGGGGTTGCTGCGGATTGAGGGCGAGTGGGCGGAGGCTACGCCTGGCCTCATGGGACAGGCGGAGCGATTCGAGAGCGCGCGGCGCGCGGCGGTGGAAGAGTTGGAGAAGAAGCACGCGTTTGAGAGAGGGTAGGCAGGAGCGAATATCGAGTACTGAGAAACGACCACGGGGGCTGAAGCCCGCTAATTGCGGGATGCCCTTACGCGGCCCTGAAGGGCCGCTCTTCCCCTTGCTCCATCTTCCTATTCTTCATTTTCTGCATTCTTTCCGGCCTTGCGCGAGAACAGGCCCCAGCAGAATCGCGGGGGCGATGGCGTAGTTTACCTGCACGCGCGATGGGTTTCGATTTCGCTCGGTCGAAAATCCCCATTTTTGCCGCAAAGGACGCGACAAAATGGGGCACCCGAAGACTCTTGCCCTCTTTAGTGGGCCGCAAGGGCCATGGGCAGTTAGGGCAGGGGAGTAAGAATTCCCGTCTGACTGCGGCGGGAGATTTCTGGTTTCGAAATTGGGTTCATACCCGATGGATCGCAAGCTGGTGTGTGGTTCAACAGTAGTAGGGGGCAGGTCTCGGGTGACACCACGCAGGGGATCGCCCCCTCGCGCTGTGGCGTTCGCCTCAGTCTTCTGTCTAGCCTGCTCGCGCCCCGTCACTCGGGCGACGGTTTTCTGGCGAACTGCGCCACCACCACGCCAAGAGTGAGGAGGGACATTAGAGAAATGATCCCCAGGGAAATCACGCAATAGATGCACCAGACGCCGAGGACGTTGGCCTCAATGCTCGCGAGGTGAAGGGAGAAGGCGAGTCCGGCGAAGGTGGGAACGAGCAACCGGCGGTAGGAACGTCGGCACGCGAGGGCGGCCATGAGAAGGTATCCGGCGATGCCAAGGGCGGCGACCGGAATTCCGGCGAGCATTGCGTAGGGGCTGTGATTGACTACGCCGCAGTCCCAGTGCTCGTTGATGCTGCAGGGAGAATCGCCATAGGTGCGGTAGTGTTCGCGGAGGGCGAGAGAAGAAACGATCACACCCAGCACGGCCAGAATCACAAGTAGATATTTCATGAGTCTCCCTCGTTTTAGGTCGCGAATGTCGTTGCCTTAAGGCGCCCTAGGGGCTAAAGCCCAAGGGCATAACGGGGTGCTTACCGCAGCGCTAGAAGCGCTGCGCCACCCAAAACCGCGCGCTGCCAAAACCACGCGCTGCCGGGACTCCGCGGCGGCAAACCCACGCGTTATCCAAACACTCGCTACTACCAAAACGTTCGCGCTGCCAACACTGGCGCCTAAACTGCGCGCGACCAAAACTCGGAACACGAGGGCAGTCCATGGTGTCGTGCGCGGCCGTGGCGGAGGCGCTAGTGACCGTGGGCTGTGGCCGCGTCTTTTATTAAATCAGAAACCTGCCAGTCGCTGCCGTGATACCACTTTATGATCTTGCCGTCGGGGCCAATCACAGCGGTGCTGAGATTGTGGGTGATCAGTCCACCTTCGGGTTTGACGGTGAGCGCGAAGAAGGCCGCGATTTTGGGCAAGTCGGCGGGGCTGGGAACGGCGAATTCCCAGCGACTGAACAGCGCGGCCTCGTGAGTATGCGCCACCGAGAAGGCGTAGTCGCGGAGGACCTTGGGCGAGTCGTGCTCCGGGTCAAAGCTGATGCTCAGCAGGCGAGTGCCGGCCAGGGCGGGATTCGCGCCGAGTTGCCGGTAGATTTCCGCGAAGTTGGCACTCATGCGCGGGCAGAAGTCCGGGAAAGGACAGCGGGTGTAAATAAAGGTCACGAGCAAAACGTTTCCCCGATATTGCTTGATCGAAATGCGCTTGCCGGCCTGATTGGTGAAGGAAAAATCGGGGACCTCTTCGCCGGGGGCGGGCAGGTGCAGTGAGTTTGCAGCGGCCGCCGGGATTGGATCGATGTGACGCACGACCTTGACGTTCTCGAGCCAGTAGTCAGGAGCGGCGTCGGCATTTCTTCGGTCGGGCTGAATCACTACCACTTCTGCAGAAATCGCATCGCCCGGAATCACGTGGTTCAAGGTTGCGGCGGGCTTGACCCTGTAGGACATGGCCATGGCGTCCATGAATCCGGGGATGGCGTCGCCGTCAATGGTGGCAGATTGGGCCTGGCTGTCGACCGAAACGACGCGGCCGGTGAAGGGATAGCGCTTCGCGGCAGTCTGCGAGGGATGACACGACGAAAGGAGAAATGCGCCAGCCAGAAGGAAGACGATCAGGGGGGTACTACGATTATGGTTGTTCACGCTGTATCCACTTTAACTCGGAGGGGGAAGGCGGTGCACAGGAGGATTGCAGGCTTTCGGTGGACTCGGAGTATTCATCGGCCCGATCATCCTGGCAATTACCCCGGGCACTGTTGAAGTTCATTCGTGAAGAAAAGCGGGCTGGTAACTGGAGCTTTGACCGTGAGTCATCACAGTCTCCACCTGCGTAGGGCTAATTGGGTTTCCTCGCGGCCACTCCTAGAAAAGGCTCAATGACTGAAGTTGGCGCGCTGTAGTGACTGGCTACGCGGGTTTTCCTCCAGGCTCGTGCGATCCTGTTTCAGTTGAGGGGGTGTATGTTTCAGAGACAAATTGGGCTCAATCGCAAGCTGGACTTGATGGAGCGCGAAAGCCGAATTCACGCCACTGACTCGCTGGCTGTCGCGTACGGAAGGATGCATCCATAGGGAAAAATATCGCGACCAATTTGAATCAGTTTCTGAGCAAGCAGGGCGACCAGCAGTTTCCCGTTTAGCCAAGCCCGAGGGTTGACGTGGAGATGTTTGGTGTCCTCGATCTTGGAGACGAGCTTCGAGGGATGCCGCTTCGCAATCGAGTCAGGAACGCGAAACAGCAAGCGATTCCGGCTAGCATACGGCGGCGAGCTAGAATGGTAGCGCGACAAACGGGTCTGAAACATGGGGCGACTCGGGCGGCTCTTGACCGTGGGGATTTTAGCGGCGATCTGCTTTGCGGCAGGCGGCACGTGCGCATTCGCCAGCGACGAGGATTCCATCCAGCGAATTCTGGCCGCCGGGCAACAAGCGATGCTGGAGCGCCATTACGGACAAGCGGTCCACGTCCTGCGAAACGGACTCAGAGATTACCCCGACGACAATCGGCTTCGCTTGGAACTTGGACGCGCTTACCTCTCCAGTGGGGCAGACGGCCGAGCCATCCGGCTCTTTCGTGAGATTCTCAGGACTGAGCCTGACGATCGGCTGGCCAAATTGGACCTCGCGCGGGCTCTCGGGTACGGCCACCAGTATGGAAGTTCCGACCAGATCTACAAGGAACTACTGAGCGCGAACGCGGCGGATGAAACGGCAGCGATAGGACTGGCGAGCAATCTGTTGCATCAGCAACGATCGTCGGAAGCGCGGGATGTCGTAGACAGAGCCCTGACATTTCATCCCAACAGCCTGCGCTTGCAGGAGTACAAGGACAGAATTGACAGTGGGCACTTAGGCGGCGAGGAACGCGAACTGGTGGTCGCGCGAAATCTGTTTGAAATGGACGTCGACTTTATCAGAGACACCGCGGGGAATCATTCCTGGCTGTCCTCGCAGCGCTTGGACTTCGGTATCAAACCCGGTCTCACTAATCGCTTGTTCTTCAATCAGCAGTTCCAGCATGGCCGGGACGATCCTTTCGAAGCGGTCGAGATCTTTAATGAGGAGCTTCGCTGGAGGCTTCGCGAGTCACTTTTGTTTTCCGCCGGAGGAGGCGCGGTACGGTTCAACAACGCAGATGTGCACGCGATATACGACGTGTCGCTGGCGTTCCAACCACTGCGGCACCTGGTATTAGGAGCTGCTTTTTCGCGCGTTCCTATCGTCCCAGACGCAGAGGCGTCGGAGCACAGACTGACAGCGCAAGGTTGGGAGGCTTTCTCCATCTGGACGCCAGCACGCTGGCAGATCAGTGCGCACTGGTCACAGCAACACTACTCAGACGGGAACATCGGTAGCCGCCAGAGCGCGGAACTGATCCGGGAGTGGGGAGCAGCGCGACTGACTTTCGAACTGGGCTACCGCTATCAGCACTACAGTTTCGACCAGGACCTTTCACACGGCTACTTCAGTCCGAACAGTTATCAGAGCGATTTGGCGATGGCTGGCGTCCTGTTTCATCTGGGAAAGAGGTATCGAGGATCGTTCATTGGACGCGGTGGGGCTGAGTCGGTGGCAGCAGGCAGCCCGTTTAGTCCGGCGTGGGAAATCCACGCCCGCAATGAAGTGATTCTGGGAAACTGGACATTGGAGCTTGACTACTCAAAATATCATATGGTTCAGGACACAGGAGCGTTTGGCGCCGATGCAGGGAGATTCGCATTTACATATCGCTTTTAGCCCAAGGCTGGAGTTTGGTGGGCTGCGTGCTAGTGACATCTAATCGTGAAGAATCATGCCCATAGAAATCCTGGTCGTTGACGACGATAAAGCCACACGCCAGTGGTTGTGTTCGGTCTTGGACGCCGAAGGCTACGCCTGCCACGTCGCCCGCAACACCCAAGAGGCCGAAGACTTTTTGCACCGTACCGAGGTTCAGTTGGCGCTGGTCGACATCTACCTCGGACAAGCAAACGGAGTGGAATTCCTGCGGCGCATTAAGGCTATACGTCCGGACTGCGATTGCGTGATGATGACGGCCCACGCCAGCGTGGAGACGATGGCCCGGTCGGTGAAGGATGGCGCTGTCGAATATCTGGGAAAGCCGCTGCGCATTGATGATCTGCTAGGGCTTGTTCGCCGCCTGGAAAGCCGCCGCCAGAGCCGTTCGAACGGTCAAGCTGTTGCCGGGGAACTCGAGCCCGAGGGCTTTGTCGGCACGGCGATCATAGGCCGCAGCCCGAAGATGCTGGAGGTGTATCGTTCGATCGCGCGGGTGGCGCCGACCGACGCCACTGTTCTGATCGTCGGGCCGAGCGGGTCGGGGAAGGAA
>JBARBI010000010.1:0-13699 GCA_049792875.1 Candidatus Sulfotelmatobacter sp. | reverse complement strand
TCAAAGCGGAGAACGCCTGCTGGCTCTCGACCACATCAATCTTCAAGTGCGGGCGGGCGAGTTTGTCTGCGTTGTCGGTCCCTCCGGTTGCGGCAAGTCCACCTTATTGCACTTGATCGCCGGCCTTCACCCGCAGACCTCCGGCCAGATCCTGATCGACGGCAAGCCGGTGCAAGGTCCGGGTACCGACCGCATCCTGATCTTTCAGGAACATGGCCTGTTCCCCTGGCTCACCGCGGGCCAGAATGTCGAATTCGGCATGAAGATGAAGGGCGTACCCAAGGCAGAGCGTGAAGAGAAGACGCGCTACTATCTCCGCCTCGTGCATCTGGGAAAATTTGAAAACAGCTACATCCATCAGCTTTCCGGGGGAATGCGCCAGCGCGTGGCCATCGCCCGGGCTCTGGCCACCGAACCGGATGTCCTCCTGATGGACGAACCCTTCGCCGCCCTCGACGCTCAGACCCGCGACCTGCTGCACGATGAGTTGGAACGCATCTGGAGCGAAACCGGACGCACCATCATCTTCGTCACCCACAATGTCCGGGAGGCAATTCGCCTCGGCGATCGGGTTGTCCTTCTGACCTTTCGCCCCGGCCGCGTGAAGAGCGAATTCCCCGTAGATCTGCCGCGCCCGCGGCACCTCGAAGACCCGACCGTGGCTCGCGCCGCCCGCGAGATTCTCGACGAACTGCGCGACGAGATTAACCGCTCCCTCGAAGCCGAATACAACGAGGGCGTGAAGCCTCATGTGAAAACGGGAGTGGAAGCATGAAACGCGCCGCCCGCTACATCATCTTCTATGCCGCACTTTTCGGTCTGTGGACGCTCCTCGCCGAACTCAAAATCTGGCCGCCGTATCTGTTTCCCACGCCCTGGGGCGTCGGCGAAGCTCTCTACGCCGGATTCCAGGATCACACCTATTGGATCGCCATCCGCGTCAGCATGCAGCGTGTGGTAGTCGGCTACGCCATTTCCGTCGTACTCGGCATGATCCTCGGACTCGGCGTGGCCAGCAACAAGTTCCTCGAAGAAACCATGGGCGGTTTGCTGGTGAGTCTGCAGAGTCTGCCCAGCATTTGCTGGTGGCCTCTGGCGCTGCTCTGGTTCGGGCTCAATCAGAATGCCATCCTATTCGTGGTGATCATGGGTTCCGTGCTGTCTGTGACTTTGGCTATGGAAGACGGCCGCAAGCAGATGCCTAAAATCTTCGGCCAGGCCGGACGCAACCTTGGAGCCAAAGGCTTCAAGCTGTTCTGGTACGTCCTGTTGCCCGCCAGCCTTCCGTTTATTGTTTCCGGACTCAAGCAGGGCTGGGCGTTTGCCTGGCGCTCGCTGATCACCGCCGAAATGTTGTATCTGAGTCTCGGACTTGGCCAGGTGCTGATGATGGGCCGCGACTTGAACGACATGAGCGCTGTCATCGCCGTCATGATTTTGATCATCGCCATCGGGTACGTGGTGGATGGCATCGTGTTCAAAGGTATGGAACGCCATTTGCAGAACAAGTGGGGGCTGACCCCAGCCTCCTAGACCGTCGGAGTGGCTTCCCCCCAGTTCTTTCCGGAAATGAATCTTTTGCCGAGATGAAAATGAAACGCGCACAGCATATACCAGTATCTCTATTATGTTTATAGTAATACTAACAGAAGCGATCTGACGCAAAGGAACGAACCGATGCTCCGGGAAAAGAGAGTCCGCACCGCGACGTAGCGGCTCACGGCTTCCTGTTGTCTCCCCTCGAAGTAGCCGTGCAAGAACAAACCAAAAGAAGGAGAGGACTGACCTTCCATGAAATCCAACACGAAACTGCTTTTCACGGCCCTGATTCTGTCGGCATTGACCGCCGGTTCCTGGGCACAAACTGAGACAGCGTCGAACGCTGCTCCCGCAAACGGACCTGCGGCTTCAGCGCCAGCGCCGGCGCCTGCCCCTGTCACCGCAGCCGATATCCAGGAATTGAAAACAGCTCTCGCCGCTCAGCAACAGCAGATTCAGGCGTTGCAGGCGCAATTGCAAGCCAAAGAGCAGGTTCAGCAGCAAGTTCAATCCGCCAGTCTTTCTGCGACGACTATTGCTCCGACCGCAAACGCTGCCCCTGTCGCATCGGATTCGACCGCAGCGAACCCAAACAACCCCCAAGACACACCGACGGCGAAGAGTCAGCAGAATGCCGGCAGTTCCGATGAACGCATTCGCAACCTGGAGAGAGAGATTCATGCGCTCGGCCCCATCTCTTTCAGCGGCGACGTGCGCCTTCGTATGGAGCCCTTCTTCGGTGGGCCCTCGGATCAATCGCTGGATCGGGCACGCGCCCGCTTTCGTGCCCGCTTTAATGCGATCGCCAATCTCGGTGAGCAATTCCGCGCTGGCCTCACCCTTGCCAGCGGCGACATCAACGACCCTACCACCACGAACCAGACCCTTACCGGCTTCTACTCCCGCAAGACGGTTGCTTTGGACCAAGCCTTTGTGGAGTTCACGCCAAAGGACTTCAAGCCTCTTACCCTCGTGGGCGGCAAATTCCGCTACCCGTGGTACAACACCGAACTCACCTGGGACAAGGACTTGAATCCTGAGGGTGCAGCCGAGACCTTGGCCTTCAACCTGGATACACCTGTCCTGAAGCGAATTTCCCTGGTCGGGTTTCAATTGCCCTTTGCTGAGTTGGCCGGCACCGCAACCACTGACAAGAGGATCGCGCAACAGATCACCTACGGCGGCCAACTGCAGACGACGTGGCGCCTAGCCTCATGGCTGAACCTGAGCGCCTACACCGGTTACTATGACTTCCGGGGCTCCGACTCCATCGCGCTGGCTCTGGCGCGCGCCAGCAGCAAGAACCCGCAGACTCCTCTGACAGGGTTGCTCCCGTTGGCTTCCGGGAACCCGGTTCAGGACTCAACCTACACGACCACTGCGGCCACCATTGTCACAGTCGGCGGAACCGCCTATCCGACGGGAGTCTCCTCGATCACCAACGCGCAGTTCGCCTCCAAGTTCGGATTGTTCGACAGTCTCGCTCGCTTCGACATCAATACCGGACACCCTCGTCTCCCCTTGACGTTCATCGGCGATTACGTGCAGAACACCGAGGCCTGCAGCAACCTGCCTAACATCGTTGCAACCCCGGCGAACACCTCCACACAGACCTATAAACAGACGCTCAATGCCCCCTGCAACTCGCACTACCGGCGCGGATACTGGGCAGAAGGAAACGTAGGCCGTCTGGAAAAGAAGGGTGACCTGCAGTTCGGATATGCTCGCATCTACATCGAGCGCGAGGCTGTGTTGGGCAACTTCAACTACAGCGACATTCGCCAGGGGACGAACGTCACGCAGCACCGGATCACGTCCTTCTATATGTTGGATCCGCGGGTGCAGTTAGGCTTTACTGCCCTGATCGGTCGTCCGCTCGGCACGACCGAGCCTTGGCTTACACGCTTGCAGTTCGACACGATTTACCTCTTCTAACGCAGCTTCAACGCTTTCTCCCTTTCCGAGGGACGTCTTCCCTTCGGAGACATTGCCGGCCCGGTTTTGGCTTCTCTCCTTTTCCGGGCCGGCAGTGGTAACGTTAGATCACAACAAAGGCCTGAGCTTGTCCTCCGCCACCTGAACTCTATGAACTCGAGACGCACTTTCCTGAAGCAGATGTCCGGCGCCGCGCTTGCAGTCAGCGCTCGTCCCTCTCTTGTCTCCTGGGCTCTCCCCATCCCCCAGAACGGGCCGATCGACATTCCCGGCGAAGATGGCATGATCGTACGTTCCTTCCGCTTCGTCGATCTGGAAACTCCTGTCGAGTACTTGAACACATGGCTGACTCCGGTCCCGCACTTCTTCGTGCGCAACCATATGCACGAACCCACCGCGCTCAACGCAGAGGACTGGCGCCTGACGGTCGGCGGAGAAGTTGAAAAGACGCTCAGTTTGACTCTCTCGGAACTGTCCAAGCTCGAAACACATTCCGTGGTCAACACGCTTGAATGCGCCGGCAACGGACGCAGTCTCCAGCGGCCGCAAGTTCCCGGCATTCAGTGGGGCAAGGGTGCCGTCGGCACGGCTCGCTTCTCCGGCCCTCGGCTGCGTGACTTGCTGTTACGCGCCGCCGTAAAATCCACGGGCAAGCACGTCATGTTCCGCGGACTCGACGAGGTCCCCGGCAAAGTTCCCCCCTTCATTCGCAGTATCCCCATAGAAAAGGCTCTCGACTCCGACACTCTGGTTGCCACCCATATGAACGGCGCTCCCCTCACCAAGCATCACGGCTTCCCCGCTCGCGCGCTCGTGCCGGGATGGATCGGCGCCGCGTCCTGCAAATGGCTGACCGAGATCAAGATCCTCGAGTCGGAATTCGTCGGCAATTTCATGAGCCCCGGCTACCGCTTTCCCAATCAGCCGGGCAAACCCGGCGACGCCGTGAAGCCCGAGGATACCCACGTGCTCGAAGCATTGAACGTAAAGTCAGTGATCTCCGGCCCTCTGGATGGCGCCCGGCTGCAGTCCGGCAAAGTAGCCGTCCACGGTGCCGCGTGGGCAGGCGAGGCTGACATCGCCAAGGTCGAAATCTCAACCGATGGTGGCGCGAACTGGAGTCCCGCCAGCCTTGGCCACGACCGAGCCCACTATGCCTGGCGCCTCTGGACCCACGAGTGGAAGGCCAAGCGCGGCGACTACACCATCCTGTCCCGAGCTACCGACTCTCAAGGGCGAACCCAGCCCCCCACCCCGGTATGGAATCCCAGCGGCTACCTGTACAACGCCCCCGATCAGGTGAAGATCCATGTCGCATAAGAATGAGAATTCACAGGGGCCGTGTGAGGCCAGTTATGCGGGGCCGCGGAAGCGCATGTGCGGACAACCGCCCTCGGCTGTCCGACTTGGCGCGACCCGGCTGCCAGCGATGTTGTTGGCTTTTGTCGCAATCTCGATTGGTTTGGCCGCCACGTCTCCATTCGGCGCGTTCGCTCAGAAACCCGCCCCAGCGAAGCCCGTCGAAGATCTTCCCGCCGGAGCCATGCAGGCGAAGGCCACTACCTCCTGCCTGGAGTGCCATGAAGCACGCATCATCCTGCAGCAGCGCCTCAGCAAATCTGCATGGGCCAAGGAAGTTGACAAGATGGTGAAGTGGGGAGCAGTCGTCGAAGCTATTGATCACGACGCTCTGGTCGACTACCTGAGCCTTCATTTCAACCCGGATCAGGCCCCGTACGAACCGCCCCGGACATCCCTGGAGAAAACATCCAGGAAAAATGGCGAGAAGAAAAGCTCGAATTGAGAACTACCCCAAAGCAAAGCGCTACCGACCAAGTGTCCGACTATCTCAGGGACACCTACGGTAGCGCCGCCACATCAGAGCCCGAACTGATGGGAAAAGTATAGAAATTGGGATGCACTAATAACAGTGCATTATCAGGTACCGGGGAGTTAATACCCGAAAGGTAATCGTAAGCCCCCGCTTTCCTATGTCCTCTCCGTGTCCTCAGGGGTTGAGCTTTTCTCCGGCCGCAACAACGGAAACAGGATGACGTCACGAATGGTATGCGAGTCGGTCAGGAGCATGCACAACCGGTCCACACCCACACCCACTCCGCCCGCCGGAGGCATCCCGTAGGACAGAGCCCGGATGTAGTCTTCATCCATCTGGTGCGCCTCGTCGTCGCCGCGCTCGCGCTCCTTCAATTGACCTTCGAAGCGCAGTCGCTGATCCTCCGGATCGTTGAGTTCGCTGAACCCGTTTGAAATCTCCATCCCCCCGACAAAAATCTCCCACCGCTCGGTCCACTCCGGCTCGTCTGGCTTCTGCTTCGACAACGGCGAGACCGCCGTGGGATATTCGTAGATGATCGTCGGCTGCGTGAGATGCTCTTCGGCCGCCGCCTCAAACAACGCGGCGATGGTCTTCCCCGCGGGTGCGTTCGGCTCGTACGCCATGTGCGAGTGGGCCGCGTTGAAGCGCTCTACCAGCTTCTTGACTCCATCGCTGCTGGCGAAGTCGGTCATCTCCGGCCTGGCGCCAGCACCTGCCGGCCAGTAATGAATGATCGCTTGGCGCATGGTCAGGCGCTTCCAGTGGGCCCAGTCAATCTCCTGCTCGCCCCACTTCGTCTTGGTCCCGCCGGTCACATCCCTGGCCGCCTGCGTGATAATTTCCTGCGTAAGATCCATGACGCCCTGGTAATCGGTATAAGCCTGGTAAAACTCGAGCATCGTGAACTCGGGATTCCAGCGCCATCCCAGGCCTTCGTTGCGGAAGTTCCGGTTGATTTCATACACGCGATCCAGTCCGCCCACCACCAATCGCTTCAAGTAAAGTTCCGGCGCGATGCGCAGATAAAGATCCAGATCCAGCGTGTTGTGGTGGGTCACGAACGGGCGTGCAACCGCGCCGCCGGCGATGGGCTGCATCATCGGCGTCTCGACTTCAATGAAGCCATGCGCATCCAGCGTCCGGCGCATGGACTGCACCAGTTTTGTCCGCTTCAGGAAAACTTCGCGCACCTCGGGATTCATCACCAGGTCCACATAGCGCTGGCGGTAGCGCAATTCCACGTCGGTCAACCCGTGCCATTTTTCGGGCAAGGGCAGCAGGTCTTTACTCAGGAAGGTGATCTCCTCGACGTGCACGCTGAGTTCACCCGTGCGCGTGCGGAACAGGTATCCGCTGACCCCGATGTGGTCGCCCAGATCGAGCAGCTTGTACAACTCAAATCCCTTGTCGCCGACTGCGTCTTTCTTTACGTAAATCTGCAGTCGTTTGCCGTCCTGCTGCAGGTGGGCAAATCCGGCCTTGCCCATCAGACGGATGGCCATGATGCGGCCAGCCACGCGCACATGGACGCGCGCCTGTTCGAGTCCCTCGGCGGTTTTGGGGAGGTAGTCCGCCAGAATCTGTTCGACGGTATGGGTGAATTCGTACTTGCTGCGGTACGTAGCCTGGCCCAGCGCCTCAATCTGTTTCAACTTCTCGCGGCGCAGGTTGTAAATGTGGTCGTCGAGTGCCAAGGGAGTCCTTTTAGTGCTGGCGATGGAAGGGAAATTATAAACAATGCCCTCGGATGATCTTTAGAGTGCGCTTACCTTTGCCACGGAGGGAATGTCGAGGGATAGCGTTCCCTGTTTTTTTGCCTTGGACCGGGCAAAATATTGATTCTTTTGCAGTTAGCTAGGGGAGATCGGGCAATGGGCGCACAAAATATTGATTCGCAAGGAGTTACAGATAAAATATTCCGGAATCAGGCTGCTAGCCAGCGGTTTGCCACGGGCGAAGCGATCTAGCGGATTCCTGGGCGAGGGTTTGCGATGCGTGCCGGGATGCCGACGGATTGGAAGTATCATTAAGTCAAGGAGCAGGAAGCCGTGACCACGCGTCCACCCAAAGTTCACCCACAACTCGGACGAGCGGCAGTCCAGATCTTTTCCGCCAACGATCGCATGAACCAGATTCTGATTGAGCATCTTGACCCTGGCGCCTGGAGAGCCAAACCGCCCGGCAGGGCCCGCACGATTGCGGCGATTTTCACGCACATGCACAATGTCCGCGGCAAGTGGGTCAGGCTTAGCGCGCCGCATTTGAAGGTCCCACGACAGCTCGAGCGCGCGCACTGCACACCGGAGCAGGCCCGTGCGGGACTAGCCGAGAGCGCCGCTCGCTGCGCGGAGATGCTGAGTGAAGCGCTTGACGGCGATGGGGGCCGCGTCGAGAAATTTCGCAGAGACGGCTGGGCGAGGCCCTGTCCCGTTGGCGTGGAAATGCTGTGCTACATGCTATCCCACGAAGCTCACCATCGCGGGCAGGTATGTATGCTCGCGCATCAGCTCGGTTTTCCATTGCCGATCGCGGTGACTTCTGGGCTTTGGAATTGGGAAAAGCTGTGGAAAGATTGTGGGGTGTCTGGCGGCCCCGGTTCCGATTCCTAAGGAATCGACATTTAATCAAAATACGCGCTGCCCTATTTGCTCCTCTCCTTTGTCCCAACGAGCACCTTGCAGCTTCTTGATATTCGCAAAATCGAACAGCTAAAAAGCAACTACACGAAAGTGGGGTTGTAATGGCGCGTCTTGGTAGTAGGAACAAGCGGCGGATCCGGTTAGATTGTCTGATATTAAAAGGTGGAATTGAAAATGAAAGGTGTTCTGGTTCTGGTTGCGGTGATTGCTCTAGGAGCGTTAAGCGCCTCGCAAACCGCGAAGCTGGCGAGCAGTCAGAATCGCCGAGCGGATGATCCGCGTTGTTCCCAGCTGCGGTTTCAATCGTCTAGCGAGCTGCCTTCGTACGATGGACAGGGTTTCAGTACGGTCTCCGATTTCAGCCCCGATGAACCGTTCATCGTGCCCAGGGGATGTTCTCAGTTTTCCTGTGCACGGCAGGGAGAGACGTACCGGGTGCTGAGCTGTCCCAATCTGACCATGAAGCGCTTTTCGCGCACAATGGATACCGACGGATCTCCAGACTCTACGCGCACGGTAAACTCCGTTCCCGGTTCGAAATGAGTCCGGTAGCGCTCCCGCGCTTCTTGATCATGCGGACTACCACTCGAAACAAGTACCTCGCGAAGGATGAGGGATAAGGTAATTTACCAACAATAAGGGCCGGGTTCCGTCTCGCCTTGCAGTGCGCGAGGATGTGATGGGCGCACAAGTCCCGCGCTTTTGGCGCTACTGCACTTCGTTCAGCTTCTGGTAGATCAACATCGCGACGAGCACCAGCAGAAATATCCCAGACCCCATGCTGAACACGCGCACCGGGATGGTAAGCCGGCTCACCTTGGTCAACAGTTCCGTCTGCTCCTCTTGCATGTGCGAACTCGCGTCATCCAGAAACAACTGTTCATCCTCGTGCATAGTAAGTGTGCTCTTGTAGATCAGGAGGACGATCAAACCAATTGCGAATACTCCGAAGATCACCGCCACGATTGTCAGTGTCATAAGGCTCCCCCGCAGATTCCGACCCAAACTTGCTTTTTGTCGTGGGATCTAGCGCTAAATCGCACTCTGTCCCTTGAGTCTGTTAGACATCACATTCCACCGGGATGGTGCCACATTCCGCTACCCGAAAACTGATCAATATTGGACATTTGGACATAGGGACCGGACGACAGCGGGCGAGAACTGGTTGCGCCGCAGGCAGTTTGCGCCGGAAAGGGTGCCACGGGGAAGCAAAGGCCCAGAAAATGGCGAACCGACTGCCGACAATCCGAGGTAACGTGCACACCGCCGCGATCAAGCGATCCAGCATCCTAGCGACGTAGTGCAGGCGAGAACCCGGCCGAATTGGGGAGTGGGATCGACGCGGCGCCTTCCGTGAGATTCCCGCTAGTCTGATCGAAGCCATAGATGTGGAGGCTGGAATCGCTTGCGAGCCATGCATAGACCAGGATTCCATCCGGGCTGAAGGCGAAACCGGGAGTCTCCGCGGTAAAAGGAAGGAAGTTACCGGTGTCTGTGATTACATTTGCGGAAAGGTCGATGCCCGCCACATGGACCTGCTGCGACGCCGGGTCGGTCAGGAACAGGTACTGTCCGGAGGGGTCGAGCTGAACGTTGGTTGCCGTTCCACACGCACCCAGCATGGTGCTGGCGCAATGAATCAGCTGTTGAGGCGGTTCAGGTTCGTTCAAGAGGACGTTCACATATCCGGGCGGCGAATAGTTAAGAGCATTCTGATAATCGACAACCAGCGTTGCGCCAAGAACCACAGAGTCTCTGATGGGCGGGCGAAAAAGGAGGTCATTTGGTGCCAACGTGCCGTTCTGCCCGTTCAGCGCACTCTCCCAATACAGCGGACCCTTCGCATCTTCTGATGTAAGGTAGATTTGGGTGCCATCAGGACTCACTCCATACAGAAACGTTGGAAACGGCGCTGGGCCATACCTGCCTTGAACATTTGCGTCCAGCTGGAGGATTCCCGACGCCGTGACATGAAACAGCAAAATCGTGGAAATATAAGCGCCCGTTGAATTGTCCAACTCCATCGCGTAGGCAAATTTGCCAGAGGGATGCATATTCAGTTGAGAAAGCGACGAGACATCCAGAATTTGAACAGGGGGAATCTGTGGAACTCCTGACCGATCAGTAGCGTATGCCGACAGATGCTCCTGCTGTTGGGTGTCGGACCAGAGCACATACAGGAAGTGGTCATCCGGGGACGGAACGAGTTGCAGCATGAAGGAGGAAGTGGGTAGAAGGCCGACTGAACCTCCGACGATGGAAGGTTCCAAAGTACCCGCATCGAGGGCGTAAGTGGTCACACTTACGTTATCCACGACGTACAAGATCTCTCCGCTCGGAGCCGAAAACGGTGAGGAAGCGTGCCCGCCTTGGCAACCAACCAATAGAGCAACGGCAAAGGCGACAAACCCAATAGCCAAGCTGCGAAAGCACATACCGCCCCACCACCGTGCAACAATCGTAGCCCCGTGCCGGACGTAGTGCAAACCCTATTCAATTCGGTGACGGCAGAGGAAGGAAGGACTCGAAACTTCGACGGCATCCTAAGACCGTTCGATTGCGTCTGCCGTGACACCGGGCGGCGCCCGGCGGACAGCCGGGGGCGGCTGTCCCCACATTTTGATTGACTTCAAGCGCCCGAATGTCTGGTGAAACCGCCCTGGGTGGATGGGCTGCGGCGTTTTTCAAGGGCTATCCGAGAGAATTTGGATTCTATGTCAGGATGCGCGTTGCGAGTGCCGCTGCGGCGAGCGCCAACATGAAAGCGGCAGGTCCAATGCCTTTGACATCACCCACCCATAGATGCGAGACGGTAGCGCCTGCAAAGTAGACGATGAGGCCGAGGCCTGCCGCGACGCCCAGGCGAGGCCACCAGATACCGAAAACCAATCCCAAAGCCCCGGCAAATTCGCAAGCGGCCAGAAGCGGGAAGCACTTCAACGGTACGCCTATTGTTTTGTGGATCACCTGCACTTGGTGTGGTTCGCGGCGAATCTTTCCGAGGCCGGAAAACGACACCATCGCCGCGAAGAGGATTGTAATCACCAGATAAGCGATATGCATTGGGCGCCCGCTCCCACAACCGGAGATTATGATACGCCGGGGATCGTTGACGGAACCAGGCAATGAGACCCAATGCGTAGGCCGCGCCAAGAAGGCAACCCGCTTGGTCGGTGGGACCGCGGGAATCTCTTCTGGGAAAAAACATGCCCGCGAAAGATCCGCGGGCAAGACGCGCGAAGGGCTGCAACGGAAGCAAGCCGAGCGTTACTGTTTTTTCAACAAATCACAATTTGCGGAACATTGCATGGACTGCATCTCGATTTCCGCTTTCTTGTGCGGAACGTTGCCGTGACCCTCGGGCACGACGACCAGCGACTGCCGGCCATCCCCCAGATTCACTTTGCAATCGAAGGTGAGCGACTGCACTCCGCGCTGCTTGCACGAGGTGCTCTCCAGAGCGGACGTCAATCCTGAGGGATCGTCGTAAATCTTGTCCGCGACTTCGGACGGCAGCAGGGCGATCATCATGGGCACGGGAGCCTTAATGCGGATCCACACGGGCTGGCCATCGCGCTCCGGGCTCAGCAGGCTGTAAACCTTGGGCGTCGCCGAGAGTTCATACTTCTCCTTCACCAATAGCGACCACTGAAATTCGGGCTGAATGCAATTCTGGACGCAATCCCAGCGGTAGTAGGTGATCTTCAGATCGTTTGGCGAGACGAACCGCCGCGTCCCCTGCCCGATCACTGCCTCAATCCCCTGCACAATGGCGCGATCGGGGGTACGCTCGTCGCGTACCAGCAGCACCATGGGCCGGTCATTGGGCAGGTGACACTCGTACGTTGTGTTCACGACGTGCTCCCGCATGCACAGGAGTTCAAAATGCGGAACTGCTCCTGGATGCTGGAGCATTGCATTCCATTCATCGTTGGCCGCCAGCGCGATCGTAACCGGCAGCTTCGACTGAATGTCCACGTGGATGTTGCCGCCCTGGCTTGCCGGGTGGTACACGCGTCCCGCGTGATAATCCATGGGATCTAGTTGCGCCGATTCATCGCTGGCGCGCACCCAGTCGAAAACCTTGTCTTGAGCCGCGGCGAGCGCCCCGAGAGTCAGCAGGAAAAACCCGAGCCAGTACATTCTCTTCATAAATGCCCCCGCCTTATTGAACCGGGGTGGGGTCGGCCACACAACCGGATTCGCACCCGGCCAGTAACGCCGGTAACAGCAGTAAGCTCAAGGGGGACAAGCAGTTGAAACGATCTGTTACATCTTTGCTTTCCCTGCGGGTCCCGACGCCCAGTTGGACTCCTAGGATTGCATCAATTTTGGTACCGTGGTACATTGGTACTCATGACGGACGACTCTAAGCTTCTGGTCGAGCGCGTGCAAACCGGCGTGCGCATCGAAAAACGAATTCTCAAAGTCCTCAAGGCTTTCGCCGAATACCATGACATGACGCTGGGCGACGTCCTGGAGGGCATCGTGCTCCACGCCTTCGACGGCAAGACCCCTTTCAGTCCGGAATCACTCGGGCGCATCCGCGAGTTGAAGAAATTCTATGAACTCGATCTCGACTCCAGCGCCAGCCATCGACTGAAAGAAATCAAGGCACAAGCTCCGCGCAAGCGCGCCGGCAAATAAAGGAAAGCCATGAGCCCTGCGAGAACCAAGACCGCTCTGACCGTTTTGCAATGGGCCCTGGGCGTTGTGGTCCTGATCGAAGCCGTGCTCTTCGTGATGCCCAGCGCCGCGCACGATTTTGCCCGCACGCACATGCCAGGCTTCGTCCGCCTTGTTCTCGGGTTCGGTGAGATCCTGGGGTGCGTGCTGCTCCTGATTCCCCAAACTGCTGTCCGCGGGGCGTGGCTGTTGCTGGCCGTTTTTGTCATGGCCATCCTTATGCACCTGCTGCATGGGATGTACGGAATCGGCAATCTGGTGATCTACGCGGCTGCGGCTTTTGCGATCGCGGTGGGGAAAGGAAAGTGAGGACTCAAGATGGCTTCGACAACATCGCCGGGCTGTGCCCGGCGGACAACGGGGGGCGGCTGTCCCCACATTTTGATTGATTTTGCTTCTGACGGCAGCACCAATGACCAATATAGAACTGATTCATCACTTCGAGACTGACACACTGCCGGACCCTCATTTCCATCACGCGGACCACGTCCGGCTGGCATTCGCTTATCTGTCGCGGTACTCACCCCTCGAGGCGCTCGACAAGTTCTCCAGCGCCCTGAAGCGCTACGCCACCGCGCACGGCAAGCCCCAGCTCTACCATGAGACCATCACGCACGCGTACTTTTTCCTGATCCGCGAGCGCATGGCTGGCTGCACCGCCGCAGACTGGGACGATTTCGCCCGCCGCAACCCCGATCTACTCCTGTGGAAAAACGGAATCCTGACCCGGTATTACCAGGAAGCAACATTGCAATCCGACCGCGCACGTAGCGTATTTCTGTTCCCGGACAAGTGGCGTTGACGCACAATCAAGCGGAGCGCTCAAGTCGTCCATGCGGAGGGTGGGTGATAGCGTTTCTGTCGCCCCTCCTTCGACCGCAGAGTTCGCAAAGGAGGGACGCGGAGATGAACAGGCCAACTGCTCCCGAATTCATTCCAAATTTGCATCCACCTTCTCCCTGCAGGGTAGAATAGGCCCATAATTTTCTAACCCACTCCAAATCGAGGAAGTGCACCATGGTTCATTTCAAGGTGAACGGAAACGCCCAGACTTTTGACGGCG
>JBARBI010000009.1:0-4483 GCA_049792875.1 Candidatus Sulfotelmatobacter sp. | reverse complement strand
GGGGGGAAGTGACATACTGTGATCCTCATCCTTTTCTGATTGGCCAACTTCTGCAGCTCGCGTTTCCACAGGTGCGATCGGTAACCGTTGCTGCCGCCACTGTCGGCGCAGATCAGCAAGTCTTTGGCCTTCGGGTACCGTCTCTTTCCCATCCATCGCCACCACTGCCGAATACTTTCAACAGCAAACTCGGCTGTGTCCGCATCGACTCCAACCGTGACCCATCCGGTATTGTCGCCGATATCGTAAATGCCGTATGGCACTGCTTTCGGTACCGTAGGGTCAGGGAAGTCGTGAATCAATACCTCCACCGCTCGACCTTTTTCTCCCCATTCACGACCGCTGTTTTTGTAGTTGCCGACAAGCTCCTTCTTCTTGGTATCCACGGAAATGACGGGTTGAGCTTCGCGCAAGAACTCCTTGACCTGCTCGTTAATGTAGCGAAACTGCTGATCTCGATCAGGATGATCCTTCGTGCCCTCGGAAGTCTTACGGTTTGCCTGCAGACTATACTCCTGCTCGTTGAGTATACGAGCCACCGTTC
The DNA here is from genome assembly GCA_049792875.1 of Candidatus Sulfotelmatobacter sp. GTDB lineage: Bacteria > Acidobacteriota > Terriglobia > Terriglobales > Acidobacteriaceae > Sulfotelmatobacter. The sequence goes on along the minus strand of JBARBI010000009.1, from coordinate 3,939 downwards.
TATAGCTGAGCGAATAGCCAATTTCTTCCAGGCTCTTCTCCACATTCCTCACGCTTTTGCATGTCCATCGTAGTGGCGACTCCGGGTCGCCGCGAGTTGCTTCGTCAATAACGTCTTCGATCTTCTTGACCAGCTCGGGACTCTGCTCGCGCAATTTCTTACGGCCGCCGCCGGGTCTCCTGATACGATCGGAAACGTCCCCTTCCGCTAGATCAGCCAGGCCATTATAGATGGTCTGACGACTAATGCCCGTGATGCGCGCAACCGTCTGGACTCCACCACGTCCGAACGACTTTGCCTCAGAAGCAGATAGTACGCGTCTTTGCTTTTCATTCAAGAATGGAAGGATTTCCGCCAGTCTTGTCCGCAGTGCCCGTTCGCGTTCTTCCACTCATGAAGTGTAGATCATAGAAGAGAAAATGTCAATGTTATTATGTCACAGTTCCTTAGGAAATTATACGTTCAATCACCAACTGCGAATGTTCATTTTTGCGGCGTTGGCGTCCCGGAATCTATAGGCTGTTTTGAAGCCACCGTACTCCTCTTGTAGACTCTCCAGGCGATAATGAGATTGGCGAGTTGCACTACTACGAGAATGTATTCGAGAATGTTAATCGCCGTAGGAATCGGCACCGAAAAGAAGGCTCCGGCTCGGTCGCCGATAAAGGGAAAGAAGAACAGTATCGAAGCGATAATCGCAAGGCGCGAAGCTAACCGAACCCTCCAGAAGAGAAAAGCGATAGACAACAAGAACAGGGCGAGACCAGTAAAAATCGTACCAATCGCGATGTAACCGAAGATCTTCAAATCCGACTGCGGGCGAGTCTCGAAACCGATAGGAGTCAAGAGGATGATTGCCAGAACGGAGAGGACTAATGTCACCAAAAGCGCCATGGCGTCCCTGGATAGGCTCTTCACTCTGAGACCTCCTCCCCTCATAGACAGCATTGACACGATTTTAAATATGGTCAAGCCTCAAGGGAGCACCCCCGTGGGGACGACTACGAACGCGTCGTGAGGCTGCTCACGGCGGTGTCAGCCCTCCCAAATCCATTTCAATATCTAACTTGGATTTACCATATCAGGTCGCCACTTTCTTGTTTAGAACCTCCAACGAACGTTCGTTTAGTGCAACCAGAAGGTTAAATCTCTTTCTAGGAGATCCAGGTGTGGTTTATTTAGCGGTTACGGCACCACCGGCGAAGGCGCGTTTGATCTCTTTTCTAGGGGGCATCTAACATAGAGTTCAGTTGCCCCGCCGCATCAACCCAGAACCACCAGGAATTGCGGGGCTGCATCCACCGTTCCAGGCGGCCTTTAAGGGGACAACTGCAACGATTTGTTACGCGGCGCCGACCCCTTCCTTCAGTCGGCGTCCGAGCCAGGGATGGCGAGGACGTGGGAACGACTACCACAAGCCTGGGTTTAGAGGATAGACGCAACACTCCCCTCTAAGGATTGATCCACCTCACGAGATGGCCCTGTCGGCGGCCGGTTCGTAGTGCAATGCAATCACGCCATTATGAAACGTCTTGGCTGCGACCAATTTGAGCGAATGCCTCGCGTCTTGGTCCACAAAAATGGTTTTTCCTGCTCCCAGGATGATGGGACGGACGCGGATTCGGTACTCGTCGACGAGCCCGCTCCTGACAAGGGCTGACACCAAGGTGCCGCTACCGACAACCACCATGTCTTTGCCGGGCGCCTGTTTGAGCCTGGCTACAGCCACAGCGGGGTCTTCGCGCACCAGAACGGCCGGCTGCCAAAGTGCATCAGTAAGAGTGCGAGAGAAAACGACTTTACGTAGTCCATTCAGCTGCCCAATGATTTCAGAGTCAAAGCCGGTGGGGGTCGGCGACGCATTCGGCCAGAAGGTCCTGAACTCTTCGTAGGTAACCCGACCATAGAGCATCGTATCGACCCTGCGGAGGATCTCCTTGGACCAGTCGATCTCCTCTTTGTCGAATTCGAACCAGTCGATTTCGTTCTTCAGGCTCGTGTAGTAGCCATCCAGAGAGATGATGGTATCGAGGATTACCTTGCGCACGGTCGCAACTGCCAGCGAGCTTGACTCAAGCCAAACTCTCCGAGGGACAGATCACTGGTCAGAAGCATTGCCCTACCTCTTCAAGAACCTCATTCTCGTAACTCTCGACTATTCTGAAAGAAACTAATTCGGAAATTATCCGGCGTCAAGTGAGCCCAGATCGAAGGATCCCGCCTTGCCGGCTCAACCAGGGTCAGGCATGGATGCCTGACCCTGCAGCAAAGGCTCAGTCATGAAGCGACGAGACTTTGGTGCCGCGTAACATTGAGTTCAGTTGCCGCCCCGAATCAGACGATCATGTGGCAGTTCATCGGATTGTATCCTAGTGTAGTGTAAAAAAGAGTTGACATAATTAACTCGTTTTGCTATTCTACATCTATGCCTACGCAGATACTGCCGCAATTGAACACGGCCGAACGAGACATGATGGATCAACTGTTGAAAGGCGAAGCGCTGAATCACAAACAGGCTACTCGACTTCAGGTCATATTAGGCAAGGCAGATGGGAAACGGACCAGCGAGATTGCCGAGGTCCTGCGGATTCATCCGGTCTCCATCAGCGTGATCGTCCGCAGGTTCAACGAGCGTGGCGTCGATGGACTGCTGAAGCAGCCGAACCACAAGCCCGGCAAGGCTCCGATTGCCCAGAAGGTGATCAATCAGGTGCTGAAGGTGGTGCAGACTCAACAACCCAAGGACGCTACCCACTGGTCGACGCGCGAGATCGCCAAGCAGGTGGGCATCAGCCACACGAAAGTCCATCAGATTCTGCGGGCTCACGCCCTGAAGCCTCACTTGGTAAAACGATTTCGCATTAGTGACGATCCGGAATTTGAAGAGAAGCTGGAAGACGTTGTGGGACTGTACTTGGACCCACCGCAGAACGCAATTGTGCTGAGCGTTGACGAGAAATCGCAGGTTCAGGCGCTGGAACGCGCTCAGCCGATCCTGCCACTGCGCCAGGGCATTCCCGAACGACAAACCCACGACTACGTCCGCCATGGGGTGACCAACCTGTACGCCGCACTCAACGTAGCCTCAGGCAAGGTCATAGGCGCATTCGCTGATCGGCACCGCCAGAAAGAGTACATCGAGTTTCTCCAGTTGGTCGACCGCAGGACTCCAAAGAAGAAGGTGCTGCACCTGATCGTTGACAACGCCTCCAGTCATGACACCAAGAAGGTGCATGAGTTCTTGGAAGCACGACCGGGGCGATTTGTCGTGCATCACACTCCCACACATAGCTCTTGGCTGAATCTCGTGGAGCGCTGGTTTTCAGAGATCACCACCAAGCGTATCCGACGTGGGAGCTGGAGCAGTGTGAAGGAACTCGAACGAGCGATCATGGATTACATTCACCACTGGAACGAGTCAGGCAAGCGCTTCGTGTGGGCGAAGAGCTCCGAGCAAATCCTCTGCAAAGTACGGAAGGCCGCTCAGAATTAAGCATGCTGTCGTTTACGGGACACTAGCGATTTATCTCCATACCTCCACGGTATCAATGCCCAGCGTGCAATTGGCGCAAGAAGCATGAGGACTATTAGCGGATAAATCAAGAGATTGAGCTTCAGTTTGAACCGCCTTGACTGTCGCTCCGACGCACGCTGTCGCGAAATGAGCGTTTCTTTGTCGAGATCAGCTATAGAGATCTTATGCTGTTTCATTCGTCGGTTCGAGCTTGCTCGTCGGCGCGATTCTCTGCCATAACGCACGTTGAAAGCAGGCTGCTTTTAGGTGGGCATAACATAGAGTTCAGTTGCCCCGCCGCACCAACCCAAAACTGCTTCGAATTGCCAGACTGCATTCGCCGTTCCACGCGGCCTTTAAGGGGACAACTGCAACGATTTGTTATGACCCACCCGCAATGAATAGAGCGTCGCTTCCGCCAGACG
>JBARBI010000008.1:0-5313 GCA_049792875.1 Candidatus Sulfotelmatobacter sp. | reverse complement strand
CTTTCCTCACGCTCAGCAGTTTGGCTTTCGCGCAATCTGCGACGACCTCTCTCCGCGGCACGATCTCGGATGCGAAAGGAGCCGTCTTGGCTGGCGCCACGGTGACTCTCAACAATCCGGAGACGGGATTTGCGAGAACGGTCAAAACCGATGACCAAGGGACATATCAGTTCCTTGAAGTGCCTCCTTCCACTTATCTCATGACCGTGACCTCATCTGGCTTTGCGACGACCAAGCGGGAGAACGTCGTGCTTCAGGTCAGCCACCCGGCCACTGTGAATCTAGTCTTGCAAGTGGCCAGTGCCGCGATTGTCGTGGACGTGACCGGCGAAGCGCCCGTGGTCAATACCACCGACGCAACTCTGGGCAATAACTTCAATGCCCGGCAACTCACGGATCTACCGACCGAAGGCCGCGACCCGGTTTCGATTCTGAGCTTGCAACCTGGCGTCGTCTATATCGGGAAGACCACAAATAGTCAGCAGGATGATGACAGCCGGGGAGGCGCCGTAAACGGTGCCCGCAGCGATCAAACGAATATCACTCTCGACGGCTTAGACGATAACGATCAGCTAAAAGGCTATGCCTTCGAAGGGGCGGTGCGTGCCACATTAGACTCTCTGCAGGAATTCCGCGTGACCACCAGCAACTACGATGCGTCCGCAGGGCGGTCTTCCGGCGCACAGGTCAACCTCGTGACCAAGAGCGGGACTAACTCTTTCCATGGATCCGGCTATGAATACTACCGGCCCAACTTCACGGTGGCCAACGACTGGTTCAATAAGCAAGCCGAACTGAACGCCGGTTTGCCCAATGTGCCCGGATTCGTTCTTCGCAATACTTACGGCGGTACTTTCGGCGGACCTCTCAAGAAGGACCGCTTGTTCTTCTTCGCGGCCTATGAAGGCCAACACACTGCCGATCAGTTGCAAACGACCCGCATTGTTCCCACGCAGAGCATGGCCGCTGGCAAGTTGCAGTACCTCTGCACGAACGACACGTCCGTCGACCCGAATTGCTACACCGGTAATCCCAATGTTGTCAGCGTAGTGAGTGGAGGCACTACCTTTGCGGGGTTTAACGTGGTTACGATCAACCAGGCTCAGATCACCTCACTAGATCAGGGCTGTGCAGCGAATAACTCATGTCCTCCGACGCCAGGCAATCCCGTGGGACCTGGCCCGAACGGCAACATAGCCAACCTCGGTGGCGCCAACCCGAGTGCTCTCTTTACAGGATATCCCGCGCCAAACTCAACCAGCGGCGGCGGCGATGGCCTGAATTCTGCCTCGTACACATTCCCGGGAAACGATCCAACCACCCTGAAGACCTATATCCTCAAGCTGGACTATAAAATCTCGGCCGACGGCAACCAATCGTTGTTTATTCGCGGGAACCTGCAGAACGACAAAGAGTCCAAGCCGCCGCAGTTTCCTGGTCTGCCTCCGAACAGTATTATTACCAACAACAGCAAGGCAATCGCGGGCGGCTATACCTGGATCATCCGGCCCACCCTGATCAATAATTTTCGTTACGCCTACATCCGCCAGGGCGTTGGAAATGCCGGGCTCAATTCTCAGCCGTATAACAGCTTGCGCGGCCTAGACGACTCCCTGGGATTGACTTCCACAATCCTTACCAACGTCCCTGTCAACAACTTCATCGATGACGTTTCCTGGATTAAGGGGCACCACACCCTTCAATTCGGCACTAACTGGCGACTGATTCACAACAACCGCCAATCCAATGCGCAGAACTTGTCCTCAGGGTACGCCAATCTCTACTGGATGAGCCCGTCGTTTATTTCCGGGAACGTCCCACCCAACAATCTGGATCCTGCGCTGAATCCTAATTTCCCGGCCGTGGATAGCTCCTTCGGCACCTCGTACGATTTCGCCGCTGTGCAATTGATGGGCATCATGAGCCAGGTCTACACCGTCACCAACCAGGATAAGAACGCGAACCTGATCCCCAGTGGCGCCCTCGTCCCACGGCATTTCCGGAACTTCGAAGGTGAAATGTATGTGCAAGATAAATGGAGCGCCACTCCAAACCTGGTTGTCACCTATGGCCTGCGATATTCGTTGCTGCAGCCGCCCTATGAGAGCAGCGGCAACCAGGTCTCGCCTACGGTAAACATGAACCAGTGGTTCACGAATCGCTGGCAGCAGATGTATCAGGGAAACGTCGTTCAGCCGAACCTGAACTTTGATCTCTCTGGAAAAGCCAACGGCAAAAAGCCGTATTGGGCATGGGACTACAGAAACCTGGCGCCGCGCTTCGCCGTGGCCTATTCGCCGCATGCCGCGAGCGGATTTATGCACACGCTTTTTGGCGATGCTGGTAAGAGTTCCATCCGCGCGGGCTACGGCCTCTACTTCGACCACTTCGGAGAAGGTGTGGTGAATACCTTCGACCGGCAAGGCTCATGGGGCCTCACCACCACGATCAGCAACCCAGCGGGTGTGCTGGGAGTAGATACAGCACCCCGGTATACCGGATTGCTAGGTGCTTCCAATCTTCCGCCAAGTCCAGGTGTGCCCAGTCCTCACGGCTTCCCCTATACACCTTCTGGAGACCAAAACACGTACGGGCTGGCGATTGCCTGGGGAATCGACGACAATCTGAAGACTCCCTATTCCCATGTTGTGGACTTCTCGATTTCGCGTGACTTGGGCCATAACTTTGTACTGGAAGCTACCTACACCGGACGATTTGCGCATCACCTACTTCAGGAAATTGACTTGTCCCAACCTCTAGACTTGGTCGATCCAGCAAGCAAGACAGACTATTTCGCGGCCGCGCAGATGCTTTCGAAAGCTGCCTATGCTGGTCTGCCTGAGACCGACCCCAGTGTTACCAGCATCCCGTATTGGGAGCATCTGTTTCCGCAGGCAGCCGGTGCCGGTGGCGTTTCCGGATGTGCGCCCAACGCCCCCTCGACACCGACGGCGACCCAGAACATTTATGACCTGTACTACTGCGAACTCGGCAACGAGACCCTGGCGCTGGAGAACCTGGATGCATTCTGCCTCCCTGCTTGTCCCGGCACCGGTTCCAACAGCATCGGCGGCTTTGTAGGCCCTCTGGGTACTCCATTCTCGTTCTACCAGCCTCAGTTCTCGTCGCTCTACGGATGGCAGAGCCGCGGCAACAGCGACTATAACGGTCTGCAGGTCAGTCTGCGGCATGCCATGTCATCGGGTCTGCAGTTCGATTTGAACTACACGTACTCGAAATCCATTGACGTCGGGTCGAACGCGGAACGGGTCAACGGCTTCGAGTCCGGCGGCCTTGCCTTTAACAGCCAGGTCATTAATGCGTTCTCTCCGAACCTCTGGCGTGCCGTTTCGGACTTCGATGCCACGAACCAGTTCAACGCTAACTGGGTCTGGGATGTACCCTTTGGCAAGGGCCGCCACTTCGGCGGCAACTCGAGCCCCATCGTCAATGGCATCTTCGGCGGATGGGGCCTCAACGGCCTGTGGCGCTGGACCAGCGGATTCCCGTTTACCGTGGGAGCCGGAGCTGGCTGGGCGACCAACTTCGAGTTGGAGGGCTCCTCAGTTGTGATTGGAGCGAAACCCAAGACCGGCGTATTCCGGGATGCCCAGGGCGACCCCACCGTCTTCCAGAATCCAACCAACCTCGTCTGCGCTTGCGGGCCCGGTACCCTTACCGGAGCGAACTTCCGTGCGACCTTGCCCGGAGAAGCTGGCCAGCGCAACATCTTCCGTGGCCCCGGTTACTTCGGTATCGACATGGGCCTTGCCAAGACGTGGAACCTCAGCGAAACCAAGATGGTCCGATTCGGGTGGGAAGTTTTCAACGTGACCAACTCGGTGCGTTTCGATGCCGCCGGATCCCTCATCAACCAGGATCTGGTCGACATCACCAGCTTCGGCAAGTTCAACACCATGCTGACCAGTCCGCGCGTCATGCAGTTCGAGTTGCGCTTCGCTTTCTAGCTTGCGAGGGGTCTCAACCGGGGACGGCGAAAGCCGTCCCTTCTTTATTTGCTTGAAGATGGAATGAAGAACCGCGAAGCAGAATTGACTACGCCAGCGGCGAGTCGCTCATCCGAAACCGGGTGCGGACGTGTTCGGAAATGAGTTCGATGGCTGCGCGGTTCTGCACCGGGTCGGCTAGGGCCAGGTACTTCATGGCCTCAACCAGTAGGCGTTGCCCATCCACGTAACGCGGATCTGAGGTACGCTCCCTGCGCTTATTGCCCAGCTTAGGAGGGACTGTAATCGTAAAAACCTTGGCCATGAATGATCCCAACTGAAGGTAGCGGTCAGTATAGCTCCCCGCATGCACTTCTCAGCACACCTTCTTGCCCTTTCGATTCAATGGTTTAGCCCGTCGGTGAAATCGTCTGTGTCTTGCTGGTGGTCTTTAGCTTGAAAGCCTCGTCCGATATCTTCTCGTTCACTCGAATCGAAGAGTACTTCGCCAGCCGGTAGTTCCCGCCGGGTTGAAAGGCTTGCTGCTGCACGGAGATGCCTTTGTCGAGATCGATCCACAGAAAAATCTCTTTGTAGGTGTTGCGAACCTTCTCCGACTTGGGAACCAGCTTCAGTTTCGCCGTGGCAATGCCATTGACGGTTTCCGCGCCCACATAAGTGACGTCGAACGTCTTCACCAGGTCTCCTCCGCTCCCGCCAAAACCGAGGACGACGTAACTCTCGAGATCGGCACGGTTTTTGCCGAGATCGAATTCCGTCACCTGGTCAGGCTTGGGCTGGTACATGCGGATCTTGCCCTTGCTGAAGAGCACGTATTTCGGTTCCGGCTTAAGCTTGGTGAGATCGCTCCCGGCCAATTTCACGTCGGCCATCATCTCGATTTCTTTTCCCGATCGGCGGTAATAGATGGTCCCGGTTTCGACGTCGTCGATCTCATCGATGACTTTTTCGTACGTATCCCACTCAAACTCGGCCTGGGTAGTGCGGAAGCTGGCCGCGGCGGCATCCATTTTCTTCAAGACTGCTTCCAGGTCGCCCGAGTCGGCGGGCTTGGGCTGCGGCACGGCTGCGAAGAGGAGCAGGCTGCAAGCCAGGGCGATGACCGGGGCGATGACGAAGATGAGCGCGATGCGTTTTAGATGCATTTTCAGTCGTCTCGAGCTGCGTCAGTCGCGTTTGGCCTGCACTTTGTAGCCTTGCACTTGTCCTTGGCGGTCAGAGACGGTTTCATAACTCACAATCGAAACCGCACCTGAAATCGGCTCGATGATGTGCAACAACTGCTCGCGGACTGCCTCTGCATCGCCCGGCGCAACGGCGCTGGCCGGGACCTGATAGAAGAGAT
>JBARBI010000007.1:0-18207 GCA_049792875.1 Candidatus Sulfotelmatobacter sp. | reverse complement strand
CTCATCCGCCTCGGCATGGATATCGCCCGCCTCAACTTCTCTCACGGAACTCACGAAGATCACGCCCGCAACATCCAGCGCCTGCGCCGCGCCGCCGAGCGCGAAGGCCGCACCGTCTGCATTCTCCAGGATCTGCAAGGCCCGAAAATCCGCACCGGCCCACTTGAGGGCCACCAGCCCGTAATGTTGAAAACCGGCACAGTCGTGACCATCACGCCGCAAGAAACACTCGGCACACCCACGCGCATCTGCACCACGTTCCCCGACCTGGCCTGCGAACTCACACCCGGCGCCCGCATCCTGCTCAGTGACGGCCTCATCGAAATGCGCGTCCGCTCCATCCGCGGCAAAGACGTGCTCTGCGACGTTATCAACGGCGGCCTGCTCGGCGAGCACAAAGGCATCAATCTTCCGGGCATCGCCCTGTCGATTCCCGCCCTAACAGAAAAAGATCGCAAAGACCTGGAATTCGGCCTCACCCACGGCGTCGACGCCGTCGCGCTTTCTTTCGTCCGCACCGCCGCCGACGTCAGCATGGTCAAACAAATCATCGCCACCCACAACAGCGACCTGCCCGTCATCGCCAAACTCGAAAAGCCGCAAGCCATCGACCACCTCGAAGAAATTCTCGAAGCTGCCGACGGAGTCATGGTCGCTCGCGGCGATCTCGGCGTCGAAATGGCTCCCGAAAAAGTTCCCGTCATTCAGAAGCATGTCATCCGGCGCGCCTCCGCATGGCGCAAGCCCGTCATCACCGCCACGCAGATGCTCGAGTCGATGATCGAAAACCCGCGCCCCACGCGCGCCGAAGCCAGCGACGTGGCCAACGCCATATTCGACGGCAGCGACGCCGTCATGCTCTCGGCCGAAACCGCCAGCGGACAATACCCCCGCGAATCGGTGTCAATCATGTCGCGCATCGTGGTCGAAGCCGAGTGCAATATGGGCGACTTCGTGCAGTACCGCCGCCGTCGCGATCATCGCGGACTCTCCGTGGCGGAAACCATCTGCGAATCGATCGCTCACTCCGCGGAAGATTTGCCCATGGGCGCCATCGCGGTCTTCACGGAGACCGGCAACACCGCCCGCATGATTTCGAAATACCGCCCAAAGGCCACCATCTACGCCTTCACTCACATCGAGCCAGTGGTGCAGCGCATGAACCTTTACTGGGGAGTGCATCCTGTGCGCTGCCGCCAGGCTCGGTCCGCCGAACAGATGGTCTCGATGGCCGAGCAGGATCTCGTCCGTCGCAGCTTGCTGAAACCCGGAGACGTCCTGGGAGTCGTTGCCGGTACGCGCCAGGCTTCCGGTTCCACCAACCTCATGCGCCTGCATGTGGTCACCAACGAAGAAGCCGAGCGTATCGCTCATCCCGCGGAGCCGCATCGAAAGAAGTCGAGGAAACAATAATGTGGGGACAGGAGCCTTCGGCTGTCCGGTCGAGCGAAGCTCGACGGCACCGCCGCAAGTTATAATCACCCCGTATGACGCAAGAGATACTCTCGGTGGCCGTCTGGGAGCCGGTTCCTGACATGGAAGCCGCATCGCTCGCCACCCTTCGCGAACTCACCGCCATCGTGACGGCCAAGGGATATGGCCGCGATATGCTCTACCGCGACCGTGAAGCGCATTATATTTTCCTGCGCTACTGGAAATCCGAAGAAGCCCGCCAAGCCGCGCTCGAAGATCCCGACATGCAGCGGTGCTGGGCCCGGTTGGGCAATGAGATCAGCATCGTGAAGGTCTACGAGACCCTGACCGAGGTCCCTCTGGACAAGACGAAGTAAAAAGCAGATTCATGTAGGCACAGCCGCCTTCGGCTGTCCGGCCGGGCCGAGTTCCCTGCGGATCAACCTTATTTTGGACATCCCTGAGCGTAGCCGCTCTACCGGCGAAGCGAAGCATCTCGCGCAGAGTAAAACGCCTAACCACGATTTAGAATGATGTCTTGCCCGCGACCTCCATCCGCGATTTCGCCGTTAACGCTGTCGACCCCAATGTTCGCGGTTACCTCCACACGCCTGAGACTCCCAACGGCGACGGCCTGGTCCTGACGCACGGCGCTGGTTCGAACGCGCAAGCCCCGCTCCTGATCGCCCTGGCCGAAACTTTCAGCGCGAATGGATTCACTGTCCTCCGTTGCGATCTTCCCTATCGCCAGTCGAGGTCCTTCGGCCCGCCCGGTCCCGGCGACGCTGCCCGCGACCGCGCCGGATTGAAGAATGCCCTGGCCGCGATGAACAAGTTTTCCGCCCGGCTGTTCCTGGGTGGCCACTCCTACGGCGGACGCCAGTCCAGCATGCTCGCCGCCGAGGACTCCACGCTGGTTACCGCGCTCGTGCTGCTGTCTTATCCGCTTCATCCCCCGCGCAAACCCGAGCAGCAGCGCACCCAGCATCTCCCCGACCTGCGCACGCCGGCACTATTCGTAAGTGGCGCGCGCGATCCTTTCGGTTCCATCGCCGAGATTGAGCAGGCTCTAAAAATGATCCCGGCCAAGACAAAGCTGCTGCCCATCGAAGGCGCCGGTCATGATCTGGGATTCAAAGGGAAAGCGAAGCAGGAGGAGCTGCCGAGGCTGATCTTTTCTGAATTCGCCAAGTTCTTTGAACTGTCATCCTGAGCGGCGCTTTTTGCCGCGAAGAGTCTGCCCTGAGCGAAGTCGAAGGGACCTCTGCAACTTCCTCGCCGCTGGCAAACTGCATAGGTCCTTCGCGCAAAGACCGCGCTCAGGGTGACAATTCAATTCCTAATTCACCCAGCCCGACTTCGACCCGCCATTCCCTTTGTGCGTGTCGTCATCCGGCGGAATGTAATTCCCATGCTCGTCGAAGTGGACCTGGCGGTCGTGCTTCGACATGTAGACTTCAAACTTCTTCGCCGCCCGCCGGCGCTTCCAGCGGTAGTAGGAATTGCGTATGCCGTAGTAGCGTTCCGCAAGTCCCACATTCACGAGCGCTGGTTTTGGTCCGCGCCGCACATACAACCAGCCAAAAAGCAACCCGCCCAAGTGAGCCACATACGCGACGTTGCCTCCGCCGGCCATTGCGAAAGCCAGCGTTACCACGATTAAGATTCCGACAAAGTACTTCGCCTTGATCAGAAAGGGAAACGGAATCATCATGATTTCGCTTTCGGCGAATAATATGCCGAACGCAATCAGGATGGCGAAAACTCCTCCGGAGGCGCCCACTGTGGGTGTGGCGGGACTTCCGAGCACGTGAGGATATGAGAAAGCGATGGTTGTTAAGGCGGCTCCGATCACCCCAAAGAAATAGAGCTCGAGAAAACGCCTCGTGCCCCACGCGCCTTCGATTGCCGAGCCAAACATCCAGAGTCCCACCATGTTGCCGAACCAGTGCCAGAAGTCGAAATGGATGAAGCTGTAGGTCAGCAGCTGCCAAATCCAACCGTGTGCGACAACTTGTACCGGGATCAAGGATAGGTAAACAATCGCGAATCCCTTGGCCGGTAGACCGAATAATTCCAGCAGGTACCGGAGCAGAAAGATGCCCGTGTTAATTCCCAACAGCCAGGTCACCGCCCGGGTAAACGGGGGCAGGCTCAACGTCATCGGTTCGCCGGTTCGACGCACAGGGTTCCCTCCGTCCAATTCTACTCGCAGAATACCAAGCGCAACGCCCTTACCGCTCGGGAACCGGCACAACGGGCAGGCTTCGATGGCCAGCGTGGTCGACCGCCCTCACTGCGAAGATGACATTATCCTTCGAAAGCTTCAGGGTGGCGCGGGTTGCGTTGCCCACATTCTGACCATGCTCCCACTCCGGACTGGTCGTGGCTCGCCACACGACTTCATATTCCGCCGCCAGTCCACCCGGAGAAGCGTCCCACGTCAGCGTCGAGTCATTCTCCAGATCCTTGGTCAGCACATGTACGTTGGCCGGAGGCGCCGGCGCCGACGCCAACGATGCCAGCGTGGCCGCGTTCAGACGCGCCACGTGCGCCACATAATCGTAGTCCACAAACTTGGCCAAATCACCATATTCGATGCCGTTCTCCGTACGCACGTTCTGGTGCTGATGATGAAAGTCCTCGCGGAACTCCGTAAGGCGCACCGCCGCAAACCCCAGCTGATTGAAGGAAAAATGATCGCCGCCCCGCAGGTAGCGATCCAGCCGGAACACCAGCATCGGCTTCACGCCCGCATCATACGTCCGGCCAATATCGGCAATATACCGCGCCACTTGCCGCGATCCGGAATCGCTCTCCCCACCCAGGCCTCGAATGCGCCGGAGTTCCTGCTCGGTAGCCGCCGTGGGCACGCCCTCGGAAAACACACGCACCACCGAATGATCCTGTTCCGCGCTTTTGTCGCCGCCAACGATGTCGTTATTGAGAACTGCCTCCAGGTCCCAACCCTGATCTTTGGCCATCTTCGCGAAGTGACGGCTTCCATTCAGCCCCTGCTCTTCCCCCGCGACCGTCAGAAAAACAATCGTCACGGGAAACTTCATCTTGCTCAGCACCCGCGCACATTCCAGGCTGACGGTGGTTCCGCTGCCATCGTCGTTCGCTCCGGGAGCATCCCCGCTCCCATCGAGCGGGTCGCTGTTGCGCGAATCGTAGTGCCCCGTGACCAGCACCATGCGTTTCGTGTTCGCCGCATCGGTCCCCTTCAGAACCGCATAAACATTGGTGATTACCGTTGCTTTCGGAATGCGCTCGGTGGGCTCTTCCGTGAAGCTGTCGGTCTTGACGTCCAGGCATCCGCCGCAATCTTTGGAATAGCGCTCGAACTCCGACTCGATCCATTCCCGCGCCGCTCCAATTCCGCGCCCCCCGCTAATCGACGCAGGGTCCTGCGCCGACAAGGTTAACCGGGTTCCGAAGCCCACCAGTTTCTCGATGTTCGCCTGAATTCGTTGCGCGGAAATCTGCTGCAGTGTCGCCGCGATCTGCGGGTCCGCAACCGCCGTCGGTTCAGATGTCACGGACTGCGCCCCACACCCCATCGCCACCCACACAACTCCTGTGGCAGCCGTGCGCGTTATTTTGCGGAAATGGAGCATGGCTTGATGCTCGCCGTCCAGAAAAATCCCCCTGTCGAAACGATTCTTCAGTTTCCAGGAAAATCTCTTTCCCGGGTTGTGCCCCTTGACCGAACAGCCGGGGAGAATCTAAATATTATCAGGAGGCTCTAATAGGCGAGGGAGGCTTTATGGTTCTTTGTCCCGAATGCGAAACCAATCTGGACGTTGAAGAAGAAGAGGTCGACGAGGGGGAAGTGATCTCGTGCCCCGAATGTGGCACCGACTTTGAAGTCGTCACCACCAGTCCCCTTGAGTTGAAAGCCGTCGAAGAAGGATACGTGGAAGAAGACGAAGAAGAGGTGGAGGAAAGCGAAGACGGTGATTTTTCGTAAGCCTCGCACTACCCAGCCTCTCGCAAGGGTGTATCCGCTTGGTTTCCTCCTGTTCGTCCTTCTCTTGCCGACCACCAGTTTTCAGAATCCTCTTCTCGCGGCCTCGAATCCCCCAGCCTCCAATCCCAAAGACAAGCCCTACGCTCTGATCGCCGGCACGGTCTGGGGTCCGGACGACCGCCCCGTATATGGCGTAACTGTAAAAATCCGTCGCGCCAAAGACAAGCCGAAGAAGGCCCGCTGGGAGCTGTTTTCCGACCACATGGGCGAATTCGCCCAGCGCGTTCCGGCCGGCGAATCCGACTACATCGTCTGGGCCGATCTTAAGGGCCTTAAACCCGCCGACGGCAAACCTCTGCGCCTCGTCCAGGAAGTCACCGTTCACATTTATAACGATGAACGCGAAGATACCGGATTGCATCTAACCCACTAATGGATGGGGTGGGCGTGAACACGACCGTGAGACAATAGCACCAACATGAATAGCAAACCTTCCGTAGTCAAGGTTGTGGCTGTGGCTTGCGCGCTACTTGTGGCGCTGGGCGCGGTTTCTAACGCTGCGCCCGACAAGAAAGAGAAAACCGTCGGACGCCTGTTGTTCGGCAAAGTGCTCGATCCGCAGGATAACCCTCTTCCCGATGCCGTCGTCTACGTGACCAACACCCGCACTCGCGCGGTGAAAACCTATATCGTCGGCCAGGACGGCACCTACCGCTTCCCGGCCCTCTCCACCGCCGTCGACTACGAAGTCTATGCCCAGTACAAGGGCCATAAAAGCGACTCGAAATCGGTCAGCCAGTTCGACGACCGTCCCCAGGTCTACCTCGACTTGAAGGTCGATGCCCGCTGAAGCCCGTACCTTTTCATGCAACTTTTCACTGCCCTTCCGGGTTCAATGATAGGGATATCTATCTGGAGGATACTGTGAACCGACCGAATTCTTCTCCTACTCCAAGTCGCAAGGCCTGGGCTGCGATGGCGCTCTTAGCGTGCGCAACGCTCCTGTGCGCGGCATCCGCCCTGGCCCAGGGCGGTGCCATGAGCCCCTACCAGGGCGAAAAAGACGGGGTCAGCGCCGGCGGAAAATGGATGGAGTTCCAATCGGAAGACAAAATGACCGGCGCCAAGAAAGTCCGCTTCGAGCTCTTGTCGGACAACTACTTCCGGGAAGATCCAGAGTACAAGCCCAGAGTCGAGCTCACGTGCTCCGACGGTAAGCTGACCTTCGCTGATTTCAACCCGGGAGAGCGGCTTCCTCCTCCCAATCGCCCCGGTTTTTGGGGACAACCTCAGCTGCAAGTCATGGTTCGCATCGACGACACCCACAGCTACAAAGGCTGGAACTGGATGCGCGGCCACTTCCTTTCCATGGACAAAGGCACCACTCGCGGCCTGATCGGTGCGCAGGTGTTCAAGGTTGAGCTTCCAACCCGCAGCGGGCAGCAGATTGCAGAGTTCTCTCCCGCCGGGCTGAACCTGAGCCGCGTCCGTCAGGCTTGTGATCTGACGCCGAAAAAACCGAGCAAAGACTGAGCACGAACGATCTCATGTGGGGAAGGGTTCATGTGGGGACGGCTGCCTTCGGCCGTCCCGCCTCGGCGCACCCCGGCGCTCCCTCCCCTCAACTGTTGGCGCAACCCTTCTGGCACTTGCCTGCGGGACCCTCCTGCTGGCACCTTTGATTCGTAGGTTCGAGGTGCCGATGGGCAGCAGTGTCATTACGGGGTTGGCGTTCTTGCTGTTCGCGGCCGGTGTGCTCATCTACACCGGCATCCTCTACAACGGGCTGGTTCGGTTGCGCAATGAGAACGACCGTGCCTGGGCCAACATTGACGTGCTCCTGAAGCAACGTCACGACGAGATCCCCAACCTGGTCGAAACCGTCAAGGGATATATGCAGCACGAGCAGCAGACGCTGCTCGCCGTGACTCAGGCACGGTCAGCGTCCATGAACGCCGCCAGCATCGGGCAGAAAGCCGTCGCCGATCTCAAGATGGCGAGCGCACTGCGCGGCCTGTTTGCCGTAGCCGAGAATTATCCGCAGCTCAAGGCCAACGACAATTTCCTCAAGCTGCAAAACCGCATCACCGAACTCGAAGAGCGCATCGCTGACCGCCGCGAGTTCTTCAACGACGACGTCAACAGCTACAACACTCGTATTGCCCAGATCCCCGACGTTTTCGTGGCCAGCTTTATGAGCCTGAAGCCGCGCCCGATGTTCAAAGTCTCCGACGAAGACCGCAAGCAGGTGGAAGTGTCATTCGCCGGCAGCCAAGGTTCCGCAACCTGAGGCGAGTCCGCATCTTACCCCGAGACGCAAGGCAGCGAAAAACCCAGGTAACCAGTGCATGATTACCCGAATGAATACGTCCGCTTTTCGACGGCAGTGTTCCGACCTTGGTAACCTAGCCGCTCCCCGCGTCGACAACTAATCTTCCCTGCGGGGGTTCATCCCATACATGATCAACAAACTCACGAAGTCGCTCTTAGTCCTGGCAGCGGGCAGTCTGATGATGGTCGGCGCCGCGTCTGCTCAAAGCCAAAACAGCAACACCTCCGGCGCGGGCCCGGGGCAAGTCGATCCGGGTCATCCGCGCGTCAATCAAGTCAATGGACGCGAGACCAACCAGCAGAACCGCATCGCCAATGGCGTAAAGGATGGCACGCTCACGCCGGGCCAGACTGCACACCTGGAGAATCGCGAACAGCACATCGAGAACCAGCAGAAGGCCGACATGGCCGCTCACAACGGTCACCTGACCAAGGGTGAGCAGAAGCAGCTCAATAAGGAACAGAACCACGTGAGCAAGCGCATCTACAAGGACAAGCATTCCTAGGAGACAATTCGACTCTCTGACTTCCCAAGTTCAGGACAAAAGCCACGGCTGACCGCGGCTTTTTTCTTTCTAAGTTGCCGAATCTCGCAAGGGAAAAAGGGCGGCGAGCGTCGTCCCACACACAATCACCCTAGCTGCTTGGCCGCCTCCTTGGCGTAGTAGGTGAGGATGATGCCTGCCCCGGCGCGGCGGATGCTGAGCAGCGACTCCATCATCACGCGGTCGCGCTCGATCCAGCCGTTCTGCGCGGCAGCCTCGATCATGGCGTATTCGCCGGATACCTGGTACGCCGCAAGCGGCAAGTCGAAGCGGTCACGGGCCGCAGCGATTACGTCGAGATACGGCATCGCTGGCTTGACCATAATCAGGTCGGCGCCTTCT
The DNA here is from genome assembly GCA_049792875.1 of Candidatus Sulfotelmatobacter sp. Taxonomy (GTDB): domain Bacteria; phylum Acidobacteriota; class Terriglobia; order Terriglobales; family Acidobacteriaceae; genus Sulfotelmatobacter. The sequence continues at coordinate 9,603 of JBARBI010000007.1, read as the reverse complement.
TCAATGTCGGCTTCGATTTCGCGCATGGCCTCGCGCAGGTTCGCTCCATCCATCTGATACGACCGGCGGTCGCCAAACTGCGGCGCCGAGTCGGCGGCCTCGCGGAACGGTCCATAGAATCCCGACGCGAACTTGGCGGCGTAGGAGAGAATGGGTGTGTTAAGGTATCCCGCCTCGTCCAGTGCACCGCGAATCGCAGCGACTCGCCCATCCATCATGTCTGAGGGCGCGATGATGTCGATCCCGGCGCTCGTCAGTGAGACGGACGTGCGGGCCAGGATTTCCAGCGAAGCGTCGTTTACGATTTCGTAGTCGGTCGTGGCCGCCGGCGGAGCGGCAACCGCGGCTCCCAGTGATTGCGGGACCGCCTTCACGATGCCGCAGTGGCCGTGCGACATGTATTCGCACAGGCACACGTCGCCCATCAGGATCAGTCCCGGAACCTCGCGCTTGATCGCGCGTGCCGCCTGTTGCACGATGCCGTTCTCCGCCCAGGCTCCGGTAGCAACTTCGTCCTTCTTGTCGGGCAGGCCAAACAGGATCACCGACACCACGCCCAGGGAATGGACTTCCTTCGCCTCTTTCACCGCCTCGTCCACCGATAGATTGAACACACCCGGCATGGAACGGACCGCCTTGCGAACGCCCTCTCCAGGACAGACGAACATGGGGTAGACAAATGCGTCGGGCGTGAGGCGGGTCTCACACACCAGGTTCCGCAATTCCGCCGTGCGGCGCAGGCGACGAAGGCGAGTCACTGGGAATGCCATTGCAAATCACCATGGGAAGGATCGGGTCGGTTGGCTTCCCAGATTGATTCTAAAACATCTTGGTGCTGAGGGGGCTTTCGCTTTCAGAAACACCCGACTGACGGGGCCTGCCCCACCCCTGGGTTGGGGGGGTGTGACGGAAGTAACCCGAGGGATTCCAAACGGCCCTCGGAATCCCCGATTCAGTCCCATAGAATTGGGTCGGATGAGTCTGCCCCCACGCTACCGTTGGTTTGCTGCCGCGGCCGGCTTCACACTGGCGTTTGCAGTAGTGTCGCTGACCGTGCCGCGTGGTCACCTGCTGACCGCGATTACTGATATTGGATACCTTCTGCTCATCCTCGTAATGACCGCGGCCATGCTGGCCAATGCTTGGTCGGCGCAGGGCGCAAACCGGCGTTTTTGGGTCCTGATGGGATCGGGGTGCGTTCTCTGGGCGATCCACGGGTCTGGGTATGCCTACTGCGAAGTGGTGCGCCAAGCGACCGTGCCGGATCCGTGGTTCATGGATGTGATTCTGTTCCTCCACCCGATTCCGATGATCGCGGTGGTTGGGTTGCACCGGTATCGGGCAGAAGGTGAGGAGAAATTCCGCATCGGTACGCTGGACTTTCTCCTGCTTCTGGCTTGGTGGGTGTTCCTGTATGCGTTCGTTGTGTTTCCGTCACAATATGTTTCACTGAACATGGCAGTGTATGACCGGAACTACAACGTGCTCTACCTGGTCGAGTGCGTCGTGCTGGTATTGGTGCTGGGAATTGCTGCTCGGGGGACGTCTGCTGGATGGAGGATGGTGTACCTCAACCTGACGGCCGCGAGTGCGTTGTACGCCCTGGACTCCGGCGCGGTCAACCTGGCGATGACCAACGGGGCTTACTACACCGGAAGTCTCTACGACGTTCCACTGATCGGCGCAGTGAGTTGGATGGCCGCGACTGCGCTGACTGCGCGCCAGGCACCGCTCACCAACGAAACATCGCCCAAGAAATGGCAGTGGGGCAGCCGCATTGCACCGCGATTGGCCACGATGGCCATACTATCTTTGCCCGTGCTGGGGTTGTGGACTGTCCTGTTCGACATGTCCCCGCCGGCACCGAAGGCGTTTCGCCTGTTCACGGTGCTGGTCGCGATGCTGGTGCTGGGCGCCTTCGTGTTCCTGCGACAGTATTTTCAGGACCAGGCGCTGATGGCGCTGTTGCAGGAGTCGCGCCGGGGATACGAAAGCCAGAAACGCTTGCAAGGCCAGTTGGTACAGAAGGAGAAACTGGCCTCTCTGGGCAACTTGGTGGCGGGAGCGGCTCACGAGATCAACCATCCCCTGAACGCCATTATGAGTTATTCCGAGCAACTCTGGGCGAAGGAACAGTTGACGAACGAGCAGAACACGCTGGTCCGCAAGATTGTCAATCAGGCACGGCGGACCCGCGATCTGGTTGCCGACCTGCTCAGCTTCGCTCAGCAGTCGCCGGGAGAAAAAGCTCCGGTCGACCTCAGCGTACTGTTGCACCGTGCGACTCAGATGCTGGAGTCGCGGCGCCCAGCCGGCAACGTCCGCGTGGGTCTGTCCATTGACCCGGATTTCCCCCGGGTGCAGGGCAATGTCAACCAGTTGTTCCAGGCGTTTGTGGAGATCGTCGAGAACGCCCGCGATGCGTTGGAAGAGGCCGGCGGAGGGTCCCTGCAAATCACGGCGCAGCGGCAGGGCAAAGAGGCCGTGTTGCAGTTTTCCGATACCGGTCCGGGGATTCGCGAGCCGCAGCGGGTTTTCGATCCGTTCTATACGACCAAGCCCGTCGGCAAGGGCACGGGTCTGGGCCTTAGCGCTGTGTATGGAGTCATCCAGGAGCACAGGGGCCAGATTACCTGCCAGAACAAGCCGGAGGGCGGTGCGCTGTTCGTCGTGAGATTCCCGGTGGCGCCTGAATCTGCTGTACAAGTCGCTGGTGCGGGCGGCAACTGAACACGCAAGTCCCTTTCCACCGGGGCTTCAACCGTGAGGCTCCTGCACCGAGTTTTTCAGCAAACCGTTCAGCCGGCTGGAGGGAAAGTTTCTTCCCATCAAGAAGCATTTGTGGAACCAATTCTAGGTCTTTAATTTCTTCGATTTTTGCGCTCGATCCTCTGCCCTCCCACTCATTACTGCTCCATCGCCGCGTTCGGCTCCTGTACCATGAAATGCGATGGGTGAACTCATCCACAGTTCGGCGCGCGTGCTGGAGTTTGACTCCCTGCGGGGACTGCTCCGCGGATACGCCTCGTCGCCCCTCGGGCAGGAGAGGATTGCCGCCCTTGCTCCATCAACGGACCGAGTCTGGATTGAAAACCAGCAGGAACTGGCAAGCGAGATTCGGGAATTTCGGCGGGTGGGTGGAACGTTTGATTTTTCCGCGCTGATCAAGATCGATCTTCTCGTCCAGGAAGCCCGCATCGCGGGCGCCGCCCTGGAGACCACAGAGATTCGCGACGTCATTCTCGTCGTGGATCGTGCCGCGGAATGGCGGGAGATCGCGCTGCATCCTCCAGCGAGCATGAAGTCCGACTGGCACAGAGTGCGCTCTCTCTCGGACCAGATCGTGGACTTTACCGAGTTTCTGCGCCAGTTCCGCAACAAGATTCAGCCCGATGGAACGCTGGACGACAAGGCTTCGCCCGAGTTGGCGCGCGTTCGCCGCGAGATCGAGAAGCAGCGGCGCTCGATTCAGGAATCGCTGCGGGGATACTTACGGCGGCTTGCCGAGGGCGGTACCGTGCAGGATGAATTGGTCACCATCCGCGGGGAGCGCTTCGTCATCCCGGTGAAAGTGGAGCAGAAACGGCGCGTGCAGGGCGTGGTCCACGGTGCGAGTTCCAGCGGGCAGACGGTGTTCGTCGAGCCTCTGGAGACGATCGAGCAGAACAACGAACTGGTGCGCCTGCTGGAAGAGGAGTTGGCCGAGATTCACCGCATTCTGCTGGAGATGACGCAGCGCATCGGAACGAAGTCCGCAGAGATTCTGGCGGCGGTCGAAGCGCTGGGCGAACTGGAGCTGCAATTCGCGAAGGCGCGATTTGCAGAAGATTACAACTGCGTAGTTGTTCACCTAAGTGGAGAGCGCCAAGACTCGTGTGGGGACGGGCGCATTCGCCCGCCCGGGGCGAGCAACGCTCGCCTGCTACTGCACAATGCCAGGCACCCTCTGCTGGAGCGCAACCTAAAAGCCAAGGGTGTAGCGGTAGTCCCAGTCACAGTCGAACTGGAAGGTACTCGCCGTCAGCTCATCATCACTGGCCCCAACACCGGCGGCAAAACGGTCACGTTGAAGACAGCCGGCCTGCTCGCCCTGATGGCGCAGTCCGGCCTGCCGGTGCCCGCCGACCGTGCCGAACTCCCCGTGTTCGACGCAGTGCTCGCCGATATCGGTGACTACCAGTCGATCGAACAGAATCTTTCCACCTTCTCGGCGCACGTCACCAACATCGATTTCATCTCGCGCACCGCGACCGCCCAGTCGCTCGTATTGCTGGACGAACTGGGCTCGGCCACCGACCCGGAAGAGGGTGCGGCCCTGGCTGTCGCGATTGCCGGGCATTTCGGCAGCATCGGCTGCAGGACCGTGATCTCGACGCACCACACTTCGCTCAAGGTCTACGCCGCGAATACCCCGGGCGTTGTGAATGCGTCCGTGGGATTTGACGAGGTCACGTTGCAGCCGACCTACGAGTTGAAAATGGGTGTGCCGGGAGCGTCGGCGGGCATCAACATCGCGCGGCGGTTGGGCCTGAATCCCGCCATCATCGACAGCGCGCGATCGCGCCTGGGCACCCAGGCCCGCGACGTAGGACAATTTCTCGACAAGTTGCACGCCGACTTGCGAGAGGCTGACAACGAACGCCTGCGCCTGAAGGCGCGCGAACAGGATCTGGAGCGCGAAAAAGCCCATCTGGCCGCCGAGGGACGCAAAGAGCAGCAGGTCAAGATTCGGGAGATGGAGAAGAAACTGGAAAGCCTGCTGCGCGATTTCGAGTATCACGCCCGCGAGGCCGTCAACGCCGTGCAGGACCGCGCCGCCGCCCAGAAGCTTTCGAAAGATGCCGAGCGCAGAATCGCGAAGTTGCGCCGCGAGTTCCGCGAGCAGTTCGATTCCACCGTGGTGGCCCATTCCACCGGAGCCGACCACGGCGACCCGCACGCCCAACCACAGGTCGTGAAGCACGTTTCCGAAGGCGACACGGTGAAGTTGAAGTCGACCGGACGCGGGGCGCGAGTCGTCCGTAAAGTCGACGACAATCACTTCGAAGTCGAGATGGGCGTGATGAAGATGAAGATCGCGCGCGACGACATCGCCGAGGTGCTCGCCAGTGCCCAAGACAGGGCGGCCGATACTCCCCTCAAAGCGGCCCGCGCGAAGGGCATCTCCGTCTCGCTCGAAAACGAAGGCGCGAACGTACCCAGCGAAATCAACGTAATCGGCCAAACCGTAGACGAAGCTTCGTCGAGAGTCGAGAGGTTCGTGGACCAGGCATTTCTGGCCGGGCTCCCACGCGTCCGCGTAGTCCACGGCAGCGGCATGGGCATCCTCCGCAAGGCCCTCCGCCAGTTGCTGCAGCAACATCCCCACGTGGCGTCGGTGGCCGAAGCCCCCCAAAACGAAGGCGGCGGAGGAGCGACGCTGGTTGAGCTGAACGTGTAACGTGAGACGCGGTCCAGATCTGGCACGGCAGTCGAAGCATCCCTACCCCCGTCCCAACTCCCTCCGCCATCCACATTTCACCCCGAAGGCCTCATTTTCCTAGGTCATCAACGGGATACAAGCGTATTCCACAGTTTTTCCGCAATTAAACCGTCCTGCTATATTCCCATCAACGGATTTCTCCCTGACAATTCTTGTGGAGAATTCTGTCCCTAAATGGCGAACCCTGGCGATTTCGCGTACACCGTCAAGCAGCAGGCGGACATCGTCCGGATCATCGGCGACTACATCAAGCTGAAGAAGGCCGGGGCGCAGAATTATTCCGGGCTGTGTCCGTTTCACGGCGAGAAAACGCCGTCGTTTTCGGTGCATGCCACGCGGCAGTTTTATCACTGCTTCGGCTGCGGTGTGTCCGGCGACGTCTTCAGCTTCGTGCAGAAAATCGAAAACATCACCTTCCCCGAGTCCGTGCGGATGGTGGCCCAGAAGCTGGGCATCCCTCTGCCCAAGGCGAGCTACTCAACTCCGGGTGAAGCCAAGGAAGCGCGCCTCCGCGGCCAATTGCTCGATGTGCACGAACGCGCGGTAGCATTTTTCCAAGAGTGCCTGAAGCGGCCCGAAGGTGCGAGGGCACGCGAGTATCTGACCGGCCGCGGCCTCGATCAGGAAATGATCGCCCGCTTCCGCATCGGCTACGCGCCGGACTCCGGCTTCCTCCTCCGCGACTGCCTGAAAGAGGAATTCAGCGAAGAAGTGCTACGCGAAAGCGGCCTGTTTTCCTGGAAGCAAGACGACCGGCTTTCAGCTTCCGGCCCTCGGCAAGCCTCTGACAACTCGGGTGCCCCGTCCTTGTCCGCTCGCTCTTTGGACGGACAGGGCGGCGATTTTGACTCCACCCGCGAGCCGGAAGCCGGAACCCGAAAGCCGGAAGCCGCAGTCTCCGCCATGTACTCGAAATTCCGCAACCGCGTCGTGTTCCCCATCGCCAGCGAAGCAGGGAAAGTAATCGCCTTCACTGGCCGCACCCTGGCAACCGATGAAAAATCCGGCCCCAAATATCTGAATTCGCCCGAGACCCCGATCTACTCCAAAGGCCGCGTTCTATTTAATCTGGACGTCGCCAAGGAATGGATCAAGAAATTCGACTACGCCATCCTGGTCGAAGGACAAATGGATTGCATCTCTGTCTACGCCGCCGGATTTCACAACGTCATCGCCAGCTCCGGCACCGCCTTCACCGAACTCCAAGCCAAGCTCCTAGGCCGATTCAGCAAGAATGCGGTCGTGAACTTCGATCCCGATACCGCCGGAGCCAAGGCGACGGAGCGCACGCTGGGCTTGCTGGTGGAGGAAGAATTCACCATCAAGGTGCTCACTCTCGATCAGGGATTCGATCCCGATCTCTACATCCGCCGCAAAGGTAAAGAGGCCTACGGAGCAGCGCTGAAGCACTCCCTGAAATATTTCGACTACTTGATCGAACGAGCCCGCACACAATTTCCCGTGCGCAGCGGCGAAGGCAAGCAGAAGGCAGTAAATTATCTCCTGCCCCACATTCAGCGGGTGCCCAGCCGAATCGTGCGCGACGAACTCGCCCACGAGATCTCGCAGAAACTCAGCATCGATTCCGCAGTCTTGCGACAAGAATTGCGGCACGCCGCGTCCACCCGTGCCACGTCCACCGTCAAAGCCCCGGTCGAGGCGCAGGCAACCGACGCAGAAAAAGTTCTGATTCGTGCGTTGGCCTCGGCGCGGCAAATGTCCGGCGAGGAACATCTCTCCGCTCGCGACGGCGCTGAAGAAGAGTTCGATCCCGCACGCCAGGCGCAGTTTGTTCTGCAGAACGAGGCTCTGCATCGCGGGCTGGCCACCGAATCGCTGGCAGAGTGCCTGCTCAACGCAGGCCGCGAATGTGCCGATGTGCTGGAAGTGCCCGCCACGGAGGGCGATCGCCGGATGCTGGCTTCCATCCTGCTGAAGGAAGACGAAGAACTCACGGCCGAAGTCCTGGAAGCCGCCGTCCGCGCCTTGCGCCGCATTCACTTGCGCCGCCGCCAGGAAGACGTCCAGCAAGAGCTCAAGAAGCCCGGCCTCGCCGGCGACAAGGATCGGCTCAAAGAACTGCTGTTGGACCTGGAGCGCATCAGCCGTGCACTGCGCGATCCCAGTCTGGCCGAAGATGGCCTGAAAATCCCAGGAACCAGGAGGAGTGCATGAAACAAAAACAGCTTGCAAACCATCTAACTATCTAGGAGAGTTGAAGATAGCGGCGGGCGCAGGGCAACTGAAGCGGGCATCCCATAGACGGCACGGCACTTATGTGCTAAACTCTGAAAGTTTGTGCTATACGCACATCCCGCAAGACCCCAGATTCCCACCTTTCGGAAACTTTACCACACGCTCCTGTGGAGCGGAAATGAGTAGTTTAAGGACACCTCTTGGCTCTTGACGACAAGTTCGACGACATCAAAAAGCTGATCGATACAGGCAAAGAGAAGGGATATCTCACCTACGATCAAGTCAACGATTTGATCCCGCACGATGTGCACAGTCCCGAAGACCTGGATGATCTGCTGACCACCATCGGTACGCAGGGAATCGACGTGCTGGAAGGCCCCAAGCTGCCTTCCGCCACGCTCGACAAGAAATTCGAAGACTCCGAAGAAGGGGAAGACGTCGAACTCGACCTCACCCCCGGAGCCCTGGAAAAAACTAATGATCCCGTCCGCATGTATCTGCGCGAGATGGGAACTGTGCCGCTGCTCACGCGCGAAGGCGAAGTAGAAATCGCCAAGCGCATTGAGCGCGGCCAACTGCGGGTGCTCAAGGCCCTGTCGCGGTCGCCCATCGTGATCCGCGAATTGCTGGCCATGGGCGAAGACCTCAAAAAGGGCGTGCGCTCGATCAAGGAAGTGGTCACCTTCGACGAAGAAGAGATCACCGACGAGATCCTGCAGAACCGCCTGAACGAGTTCACCGGCAAAATCGACGACATGGCCAAGCTGTACAAAAAGGCCGCGCTGCTCGAAGAAAAATACCACGAAGTTTCGAAGACAAAGAAGCCCAAGGATCATCGGCGAGCCCGGCGCAAGCTGGCGCGCGGCATTGTCGCCGTGTCGCAGGCGGTGCGCAAGCTGGGTTTCACCAACGCCGAGCGCAAGCGGCTGATCGAGCGCCTGAACAAGACGGTCGACGGCATGCGTTCGCTCGACCGCCAGACGCAGAATCTCGAGCGCAAAGCCGACGCTACTCGCAGCGAAGAACAGAAAAAGGAATATCGGCGGCAGGCGCGCGCGATTCGCGGCGAAGTCGAAAAACTGGAACTCGAAACTGGCGTGTCGTTTCAGGAGCTCAAGCGCACCCAGCGCGAGATCATCCAGGGCGACATGGACGCGGAGCAGGCCAAGCGCGAGCTGATCGAGGCTAACTTGCGTCTTGTGGTTTCGATTGCCAAGAAATACACCAACCGCGGACTGCAGTTCCTCGACCTGATTCAGGAAGGCAACATCGGCCTGATGAAGGCCGTCGACAAATTCGAATACCGCCGTGGCTACAAGTTTTCGACCTATGCCACGTGGTGGATTCGGCAGGCCATCACCCGCGCGATTGCCGACCAGGCACGTACGATCCGCATCCCGGTGCACATGATCGAAACGATCAACAAGCTGATCCGCACTTCACGTCAGCTGGTGCAGGAACTGGGACGCGAGCCGACGTCGGAAGAGATCGCCAAGCGCATGGACATTCCAGTTGCGAAAGTGCGCAAGGTGCTCAAGATCGCGCAGGAGCCAATCTCTCTCGAAACGCCGATCGGCGAAGAGGAAGATTCGCATCTCGGCGACTTCATCGAAGACCGCGCGGTCGTTTCTCCGGCGGAAGCGGTCATCAACGTCAACTTGAAAGATCAGACCGGCCAGGTTCTTCGTACCCTGACTCCGCGCGAAGAGAAAGTCATCAAAATGCGCTTCGGCCTGGAAGACGGCAGCGAGCACACCCTCGAAGAAGTCGGACAATCGTTCGCGGTCACCCGCGAACGTATCCGGCAAATCGAAGCCAAGGCGTTGCGCAAGTTGCGTCATCCCTCGCGTTCGCGGAAGTTGCGCGCGTTTATGGATGGAGTAAGAGACTAGGTGGCCGCGGATTTTCGCGGGTGCACGTGGATA
>JBARBI010000006.1:0-15242 GCA_049792875.1 Candidatus Sulfotelmatobacter sp. | reverse complement strand
TTGCTGGCTCAGGGCTGGACCGACGCCATCCGGAAGATACATCCGGACGGGCCGCTCTGGACATTCTGGGATTACAAATTTGAACGGTGGCCGCAATCTCTTGCCTTTTCAAATAGTTCGCGTATGGTAACCGAAAGTTAGCCTGCAGCTCCCATTCTGGGGTGACGTGTCACTCTTCAGCCGCTGCGAAGCAGCGTTTTCAACTCAACCTCAGAACAGTCTGGGCCGGAACCACGGAACTGCATCCCACGGTCTAGAAAACTCCCGAAACTCGTGAGAGTTTCGGGAGCCGTCTGTTCCCAGAAACCCGCAGCATGGAACCCGGTACCAGGGCTCAAACCCTAGATTGCTGGCGTTCGATCTGAACCAAGTCGGTCCTTGGATCACCATCAGCACCCAAGTCCACTTCTTTTCCCTTGGCGTAACTCGGATGCCGGCCATGCGACCTAGTCCAGTCGGCCAATTTCGCCGTCTGGTGGAGGTGCTCCACGATCCTCCGCCAGCGGCCTCCGTTATAGGCGCAAAAATTGATTTCACCCTCTTGGGTCGCCATTGGGGTCGTGGAGTGGGAAATCGTCGCTAGGTCGTAGTTGGCGAGGTCTTGGAAAACCATAGGGCTGACCATCACAAGTTTCCATACGCCGTTGTAGGCGTATGCCCGCTCGGACCAGTTCGGTCCGCTGCCAGCAACCCGGTAAACGCAGTCCGCAAACAACGCTCGAAGCTGGCCGATACCGAAATCCGAAGGCGCATTGTCAGAATCGAAGTTGCGTACCAAAGCAAGGAAGACCATCGATCTGATAATCGCCGGCTTTCTGCCAGAGTCAGCGATCTCGACGATGTCACGAACGAACTGCTCCACCTCGAAGAACCTGGCAACTGGCACGATCTCCTTTGTATGAGCGTTCACGAGAATCGGGGAGAACATCCCGTGGTCGGGATGTATGTCGTTGAATAGACTTCCCAGCTCAGCATTCGGGTGAAGGATGTCGCATAAATGGGCGAATGCTCCGTACGCAGAGACGGGGAACCAGTCGCGCATCGGCTCCCACCCGAATGAAGTTTGAGCCTGCAAATCGTAGGCTATTTGTGAAACCGGATACCGCTTCGCGTAGCGCTCATCAGCGGAAATGTCTTCATCTCGGCCACAGAACATCACCGGCTGAAAGATGATCCCGTGGATCTTTTCGATGTGATCTGCAACGAATCGAATGATGTCGCCAACCCCATCATTATTCAATCCGTTCACCACCGTTACCTGAAGTGTGGTTTTCATGCCGGCCGCGGCGATGTTGTCCAGAGCTCGGCGTTTGATTTCCATATAGTTGCCGAGTCCGCGGTGACTATTCTTTTCTTCGGTAACGCCGTCGAATTGCAGATAAACGCCGTGAAGCCCCGCAGCCCTCGCCCGAGCGGCAAACTCTCTCTCCTGAGCAAAGCGAATTCCATTGGTCGCGACATGAATCCGATGGAAGCCCACGCTCTTAGCGTGCTGGATTGCATCCAGGAATATTGGCGAAAGCGTTGCTTCGCCGCCGGAGAACAAGACGTTAATTTCTCGCTGCGGTTTGAAAGCCTTTGCTCTTTCGAACACAGCCGTCACATCCTGCATGTCCAATTCGTGGACGTAGCTGGCGGCATTGGCGTCCATGTAGCAGGGCGAACAGAACATGTTGCAGCGGTTCGTAAGGTCCACGATCAAATAAGTACCGCGTCCCGTCCTGATACTGTTTGCGCCATGATTGTGAACCATTTCGTCGCCGGCACAGTTGAGGTCCTTGCCAAACGCGAGGCTCTCCATCCGTTTGAAGAAAGCCGGATGATTCGAAAGGACGTCTTCAAAAGGACCGTGCTTCTCGCAGGCCTTGCGCATGAGAATGCGCCCTGCTTCCTCCAGGATCTCGGCCTCGATGATTCCGGGACGCTCCCTAAAATCCGCTAGACTCGCATCACCTCTGATCACGCCCTCGGCTGCCTCACGATTGCAATCTGGACAGAGCGATAGCGTTCGCCTGGGAACACCCGTTGCCATTGGGATCCGCTCCCGACTTCTGGGCAGCGAACTGGGCGCCCAAGACGGTTGAGACAATTTGCCCGACGGCAAGATTGAATTGATGTTTCTACCGAAAAACAACGCGGCGTTCGATATGGACCGAAAAAGATTGGCTGTTTGGACAGACATCAGACACCTCCAGTGGGGATTCGCTCAAGAGCGGGAATACAGAGAACTGCGACAGCACGGGAGAACCCTGCAGAGGAAGTGGCGGCTTTATTCTACATCGGACTTAACCCGCGCTTCGACGAATTTGTTGCGCCTACCCCCCACAAAACCAGACTGTATAAGCCTCGGAGTCCCCTGGCAGAGCGGAATCGAGAGAGGATCACAGTGCCAGGATGGCATTGTGAATCCCAGACGCTTGCGACTGATCGCCGCACCTTCAGCTTTATCCTCTTCGCTGCCAGCGAGGATAGGTGGGCGGCACGTCGTAGGAGGGCAATCCTAGACCGTGCTGCAAGTCCTTAGAGCCACGATAAGCTGCATAGACTGCACGTCGGATATTTCGCAAAAAGCGATGTCCCTCGGCTCCATGGCCAAATCCGTGGCATTCAGGATTCCCCGATAGTGGTTCGACTGAATATGGCGATGCAACTCCTCCTTGGATGTCCATCGTTCCATGTACAAAATGGTTTGGTTCTCGTCGTCTGCTTCGTAAACTCCTGAACTCAGACACCCTGGCTTACCTCTTAGCCGATCGACAGAAAACCGCAGGAGTTCAAGAATCTCTTCTCGCTTGTTCGGGAGAGGTGTGAGTTCGATGAGGGAGAGGATCACTTGTCACCCCTGCGAGAGGTTTATTGGAGTCTTCCTTGATGAAGATCCCTCCCGCGAATTCTAAAATGAACGCAAGCCGCGTTTAGTCGTGCAATTTTGTCCCCAACCCCGTGTTGTCCGGTTTCAACAGCATAGACGATTGACAGTAAAGAGAGTTGAGAGCGCACGAACCAGGGCGCAACAAACTAGGAGCAGACTTCAAACGGGCGGCATTCCGCCTGCAGGGCTGCATGCCGCCCTTTTCGGTTTAAGCGTGAAGTGGGTCACAGTACTTTTAGGGTGCACGCAAGGAGTGAGAGAGGCCCATCAGATTCTGTGCTTGCACTCGAATCAGGCCTCGACGCGGACTGTCTATATCGGCTATGAGAAAGAACGAAATCGATGCAGCGAGGGGTAAAACCATGAAGAAAAGCCCGCCCATTCGACGTGCGCCATAGCCGATTAGCAGGTTGCAGACGATACCAATTGCTATCATCAGGCTCCACGCCGCCGTTGGAATGCGGTTCCACCAAGCAGCCTGAGTGTACCCCTGCGAGTTCAGCACATCGTTCATGCCCGAGACGGCGAGGGCAACGATAGGCGTCGGTTGCGCAGCGGCACGAGCTTGTATGGTGGTCCACAGCTCCGCTTGCAGTTGCGCCGTGGAGGCGTTGATCTGCTCCAACTGACGCTCGTCGCGGGTTTTATAAAATAAAATCCGCTCATCGAGATAGTTCCTCAGTAAATCACGTATTTTCCCTGCGTCGGCGGCAGGCAGCAGGTCCGCTCGCACGTATTCAGTACCGATCGCGTTGGCTTCGGCTTCCTCGTAGTTCTTTCGCTGATCATAACGAGTGACGGCCATCGAAAAAGTAAAACCTATAAGCAGTCCTAGCAGGGTCAAGATGGCGGCTTGGACGACGCCAAAACCGTCCCGCTCCTCTTCTCTCAACGGACGCAGCCTTTGGCCGAGGAAGCTCCCGCGTTCGCCGAGAGCCACAGCACGATTAGCGAGATCACCAAAACGATACGCGGGAAGTTCATTAGATTATTCATGCGGTTGTTACCTCACAATAACTGGTGTTTCGACTACAATCCGGGGCTGATCACATTCGGAATCTGTCCTTGTCGTAGAGCCATTCACGGTTGACCCGAACGCTTGGAGGTTTCATACAAACTGCTAAGAGTCGCGTCTGTTTGGGCAGTCAGCCCGGGAGCAATACGTAAGTGGAAAGCCGCGACGAAGCGCGGCCGGTGCCTGGGTTGCATCCGAGGACTGGACCTGTGGACCGACCGGCATTCATAACCTTTTCGTGCCGAACAGTGCGAGAACGCAGACTGCGGCAAATGCTGATCCCACTATCGCGATAGACTTGACGAATACTAGTGTGAGGGCGGTTTCGGCGGGTGACGTCATACGATCCTCCCAGGTTCTATCTTTAATCGCTTCTTCTTCAGTACCGAATTCCTACACTGAGCGCCACGAACTGTGTGTTGATGCCCTTGGTTGGGACATAGTGATAGCGTGCCTCCGTATAAAGCCGGTACGGGGCTTCGCCAACTCTTACCGTGAACCCTATGCCAGCATTCACGCCCCAAGCGTTTGTGGTGGAGGTTGCCAGTGTCTGGTTGGCCGTTACCGTTCCCGACGCGCAAGTGAATCCCCACCAGAGCCAGGCCGGCGTGCAAACGCTGCCTGAGCCTGAAGTGACTTCCCTGGAGAGCCAGTTCTTGCGAAAATACCAGCCGCCGCCGCCGATGAGATAGGTGCCGAACATCCGGCCGCGCAGTTCGTAACGATAATTTCCAGTGAGCGCGTACAGGTTACTGTTCCCGCTAAGGCCAGTGGACTGTGAGGCAGCCGTTTGCAACGGTTGCAGGACTGCGCCTGAGGGATACATCCTGTTCCACATGAACTCGCCGATGATTGCGTTGCGCTCGTTGAAGTTATAGCCAACTCCGCCTACCGCACCCCAGCCGGTGCCCGCGACCTGCGCGGTTGAACTGACAGGCATGTTCAGCACCATGGCCAGGTTGCTGTTGATTTTGCATGAGGCAGCGCAATCATCCTGTGCAAGGAGAGGTTGCAGAGGCGCCAGCGCGATCGCCAGAACAATGATGTTAGTTGGCTTCACCTTGCGAATTAGCATTTCTCCTCCAATCGGAACGTTCTTGATTTCCAAGAATGCAGAGGCATGTACCCGATCCCAGAACCTTTCGTCCTGTATCCAAGAGTCACGATTGAATGAGCGGCGCTTACGATCGTTAAGCGTCGCCGAACGCTCTCCCTAGCCCACCGTCGAACGCTACAAAGGATTCCAGCATCTCCGCTCCGCAGAGCGGGCAATCCAGTTCGGGCACTACTCTCGAAGAATGGACGGAGATAAACGAACCGCAGGTTTCACAAATCCAAAGCGTCCCCTTCAAAGTCGGACTGGTTGTTGGGCACTGGATGCTGCCTACGACGATCATGCAGTTGCTCCTTGCCATAACCTTGCTGTTTGAACCCTTCGCGAAGCCTGAGACGAACACTAGCCGCATGGAAGATTGCAATTTGGTCCCCAACTCTACGGGCCTCGCCTCCAACCCTGTACTGGATTGAAAGCAAAGAGCGTTGGGGGGAAACACCAGAGAGAAGGAAGAACGGGTAGCGGACTTCAACGGTCGGCATTTCGCCCTCAGGACCGCATCCCGCCCTTTTCGTGCCGCGTGGGGATGTGCAGGCGCCGCATCGTCGTGTAGAGGGTAGAAGAGTTCATCCCCAACATCGCCGCAGCACCTTCCGGGCCCTTAATCCGCCATCGGGTCTTCTCCAGTACGGAGACGATCTGTTGATACTCCGCTTCCTTCAGGGTACGGATACTGACGACGTTCGCGTTTGAGGTTTTCGGCATTTGAAGATTGAGTTTCTCGCCAGTCGTGATGATGACTGCTCGCTCGATGACATTCCTCAATTCCCGAATGTTGCCGGGCCACGGGTACCGCTTGAGCTCCTCCATCGTCCGGCTGGACACCCTGCAGCTCTTCTTGTCCATCTTCTTCTCGAACTCGCGCAGGAATGCCGTCACCAGGAGCGGAATGTCTTCGACTCGCTCCCGCAACGGAGGAACATGAATCGGGAACACGTTGAGGCGATAGAACAGATCTTCTCGAAAGGTTTCGTTCTTGACCCGCTCTGCGAGATTACGATGGGTCGCGGCGATAAGTCGCACATTTACATGACTCGTTTTCACACTGCCCAGGCGCTCAAAGTTGCCTTCCTGGACCACCCGCAGCAGCTTGGCCTGCGGTTCCACGCCTAAGTCTCCGATCTCATCAAGAAAGAGGGTCGAGCCGTCCGCTGTCTCAAACCGGCCCATCTGTCTCGTGAGGGCTCCTGTGTAGGCGCCCTTTTCTCGGCCAAACAGCTCGCTCTCGATCAGGCTTGACGGTAGGGCTGCACAGTCGACTTTGACCAGCACCCGGTCTTTCCGCCTGCTGCGGTCATGAATGGCACGGGCAATGAGTTCCTTTCCCGTGCCGCTTTCGCCTGTGATCAGAACTACCGTATCTGTGGACGCGACCTGTTCCACCTTCAACAAAACCTGCTTTAGCGCTTCGCTTTGACCGACAATTTCCTCGTACCTGCCGATCACCCGTACTTCGTCCTGCAGATAATCACTCTCGGCTTGAAGCTTTTCCTTCAGTTCTCTCACTTCCAAATACGACTTCTGGAGATCCTCCTGAGCGCGCTTAGATTTAGTGACGTCCCGGAGGATGACTGTATAGAGTGTCTTTCCGATTGCGTGGACTTGGGAGATTGAAGCTTCAATGGGGAATTCCTCACCATTCGATCGCACGGCCCACAGCGCCTGAAGCGCACCCATCGAGCGATTGGTAAACTCAGTCTGGCCAAACTTGCGAATAAGTTCGCGATGGTTGGCCTGAAAGCGTTGCGGGATAAAACGACCAATAGAACTCCCCACGGCCTCGCAGACAGGGCAGGCAAACATTTTTTCGGCCGCAGGGTTGAAGACCACGATAAGTTGATCGTCGTCAACGGCGATGATCGCGTCCATCGCCGAGGTTACAATGCCGGCGAGCCGAGCGTTGCTTTCCTGCACCACGTGCTCCAGTCGCTTGCGTTCCGTGATATCAAGGGACACACCCATCAATCCCCCCGGCTTTCCGGAACGACGACGGCCACGGGAGGAGATCCATCGCGTTTCTCCGTCGGGACGAATGATCCGGTATTCGACGGTCTTTTCTTCGCCAGACTGGATGGCTTCCTCCACGATGCTTCTAACCGCCATGCGGTCTTCTTGGTGAACTAAAGACAGGAGTTTCTCTAAATCGACTTCCTCAGTCGCCTCCAAACCAAAGAGCTCCTTGGCCTTATCTGTTACCCAGAAACGGCCCGAGGCCGGGTCGAGAGTCCATAAACCCGCATTTGCGGAAGCAGCAGCTAACCGAAGTCGTGCCTCGCTCTCGTGAAGTGCTTGCTCGGTTCGTTTCCGCGCAAGTGCGTTCACGAACAATTGGGCGAGAAGCTGGAGCCGAATAACAAGGGCCTCAGGCAATGCTCGCTCTTCCGTAGTAGCATCGAAGTGCAGCACCCCAAAAACGGGGCTGTCTCCAACCCACAGCGGGAACCCCAGGGTCGATTTGATGCCATACATCTCCCAGGTCTTTTTGTCAGTGGCCGCTTCGGGCGGACCATCCATAGTACTTGGGACGCACACAATCTCCTTCCCAAAGAGCTTCTCTTGACACCATGGAAAATACGTAGCTGCATCCATCCGGTCAGGTGGAGGTGGCAGTTTCGGGTCACGATAGAGGTGGGTCAGCAAGAGAATGTGGGGTGCGTCAGGTGAACTCTGCCAGAGCCCCGAGTGCTCGATTCCGAGGCATCCACAGATCTCTTTTTGCGCGCGCTCAATTTCACTGTCAATTTGATCCGCCGGGAGATTGACAAAACGCGCCGAGAGATCCGAAAGCAGTGTTTCAAACTTCAACTGTTCGTGAATTTCCGCCGACGTCCCATTGTGGGGTTGCTGCGAGATTGGTTGATTCACGGGATCACTTCGACAGTCGGGCCGCTCTTCGCATTGCGTGATTCAGAAGGAACCTAGGGCAACGCGTTGAGGGACGATAGTTGCTTCGCAGAACTTCGCCCACAGCAATTTTAGCGAGGTGCATCTGGCCAGCAACTGTCAGTTCTAACAGTTAAGAAACCTTAAAGGCTGCTGCGCGAAAAGGGCGGTATACAGTCCTCAAAGTCGAAATGCCGCCCTTTGAAGTCTGATGCCAGCTTTTCCTCAACGCGTTTCCTTCCCGACCCTCTTTGCTTTCAATCGTGTAAGTGTTGATGAGCACAGCACCGTCGTTGGGGACACGATTGCACTATGTAGGAAGGATGGCTGGCAGTCATCCAGAGGTTGCAGAAGCCGTGGTTTTATCAAGACGAACTATAAATCAGGAGAAAATCTCATGAAGCTTACCAAGTTGCTCGTATTCTGCGCTGTTTTGTTGGTGGGGCTTGCCGCTTGGTCCCAGGACTTCCCGCGAGCAGAGGTCGCTGCCGATTACTCTTACGCCCGCTTTTATCCGGTTGCCGGCGGTACGCAAAGCCTGAGTCTAAATGGCGGCGGCGGCGCACTCGTCGTGAACGTCACCAACTACTTTGGAATCAAAATGGATCTCCAAGGTTATGGCAGCAACAATATTACTTGGACGAATCCGGTGGGTGGAGTTCTCAAAGCTCAAGGGAACCTGTTCACTTATATGTTCGGCCCACAAATCAAGTTCCGCACGCCCAAATTCCAGCCGTTCGCGCAGTGGCTTCTGGGTGGAGCGCACACCAACGTATATGGAAACCTGACGAAGGCTTGCGCCGGTTCATGCACCACCTCTGGGTCCCCGGCAGGAGATGCTTTTGCCATGGCGATGGGCGGCGGCATCGACATTCCGATCAATAAATCGTTCCAGTTCAGGCCGGTGGAGATCGATTACCTGATGACCCGTTTCACCAACCAGTTCAACAATTCATCCCAGAACAACTTCCGTTATTCAGCGGGCGTCAACTTCACGTTTGGAGGAGGCAGCAAATAGCCCTGAAGGAAGCTTCTGAGACCCCTTCAATTCGTAGTGGATCCGGCTCATGTCAACGTCGGTTCGAATCCTCGGGGAGGAGGGAATCTTACCTCCCCAGGACCGGACACTTAAGGGTTACGGGGTCATGTATGCGTTTTGCTCTCGGCGGATGGGAAGAAGATCTTTGCTCACAAAGCCGAGGTTGCTGGCTATCTGGGTTACTTGAATAAAGAAATCGGCAGAGTAATCAACTACGACATTTGGCCGGTGTGACCGGCCCAAGGAGCAGTTTATGAGCAATACCCAAAAGACCACCGGCGAGCCGGGTTCGCCCAGCGCTACCACTACTCTCAGCGGAATACAGCTCCCCGCACCCGATCCGAAATTTGGCGGAGTCATCGACAAAAAGGCTTCGCAGTCGAAAGCGTGGTGGCCACCGCGTGTCGTGCCGCCGGCGGGCGCACCAAACGTGTTGCTCATTATGACCGACGATAGCGGGTTCGGCGCGCCGGGCACATTCGGCGGCGTCGTCCCAACCCCCGCACTGGATCGCATCGCGAAAAACGGATTGCGTTACACAAACTTCCACTCCACGTCGCTCTGCTCGCCCTCGCGCGCGGCGTTGATCACCGGGCGCAACCACCACGTGGCCGGCTTCGGGGTGGTGGGCGAAATCGCGACGGGATTCCCTGGTTACGACTCGATCATCCGGAAGGAGAACGGCACCATCGGCACCATTCTGAAGGACAACGGGTACGCCACCTCGTGGTTCGGCAAGAATCACAACACGCCCTTCTATCAGGCGACCCAGGCGGGGCCCTTCGACCAGTGGCCGAGCGGCATGGGCTTCGAGTACTTCTATGGTTTCGTGGGCGGCGACGCCAGCCAGTGGCAGCCGAACCTTTTCCGCAACACCACGCCCATCTACCCCTTCGAGGGAAAACCGGGCTGGAATCTGACCACGGCCATGGCCGACGATGCGATCCAGTATATGAAGGAGATCAAGGAGATTGCGCCCGAAAAACCGTTCATCGTCTATTATGCGCCGGGCGGAACCCACGCGCCTCATCATCCGACTCCGGAATGGATCGAGAAGATCAGCGCCATGCATCTGTTCGACGAGGGCTGGAACAAGCTGCGCGAGACGATCTTCGCCAATCAGAAACGGCTCGGCATTATGCCTGAGAACGCGGAACTGACGCCGTGGCCGAAGGAACTGCCGGAGTGGGATTCCCTCAGTTGGGAAGAGAAGAAGTTGTTCATCAAACAGGCTGACGTCTTCGGGGCATACTTGGCCTACACGGACCACGAGATCGGCCGCGTCATCCAAGCGGTCGAAGACATGGGCCAACTCGACAACACCCTGATCATCTACATCGCCGGTGACAACGGCGCGAGCGCTGAAGGCATGCTCAACGGCACGCCGAACGAGTTCACCACCTTCAATGGCGTTGCCGTGCCGGTCAAAGCTCAACTTCTCTGGTACGAGTTCTGGGGATCGGAACGGACCTTCCCGCACTTTGCCGCCGCCTGGGCGTGGGCGATGGACACGCCGTTCAAGTGGACCAAGCAAGTGGCGTCCCACTTCGGTGGGACCGCCCAGGGCATGTGCATGTCGTGGCCCGGCCACATCACCGACGAGGGCGGCATTCGCCGGCAATTTCACCACTTGATTGACATCGTTCCGACCATCCTCGAGGCGGCGGAGATCCCTCAGCCAGAAACGCTTAACGGCGTTACGCAGCGTCCGATGGACGGCGTGAGCATGGCATACACATGGGAGAAGGCCAACACCAATCTGCCGTCCCAGCGCACCACGCAATACTTCGAGATGCTGGGCAACCGTGCCATCTACCACAACGGTTGGGTCGCGGCGACGACGCCGGCGACGATTCCATGGGAGTTGAGTTCGGCCGCATCGCCCGATGTGATCACCGGGTACAACTGGGAACTCTACAACGTCGACGAAGATCCCACCGAGTTCAACGACCTCGCTGCGAAAATGCCGGAGAAGCTTGAGCAACTCAAGGAGATCTTCTACGCCGAGGCGGAGAAGCACGACGTGCTGCCGCTCGACAACACGACGCTGACGCGCTGGAACTCGCCGAAGCCGAACCTCACAGGGGACCGAACTGTCTTCACGTACTCGGGAGGACTGATCAGCATCCCCAACAGTGGCGCTCCTCACATCCTGAACCGGTCGTACACCATTAGCGCCGAGGTCGAGATTCCCGAAGGTGGCGCGCATGGCATGATCGTCACCGACGGCGGACGCTTCGGTGGCTACGGTCTGTTCCTGAGCAAAGGGGTGGCGGGAATTCGTGGGGGCAAGCCGGTATTTCTCTATAACCTGCTCGATCTAAAGCGCACGGTCTGGGCAGGTCCCGAGTTGGACGCGGGCAAGCACAGCATCGTCTTCGACTTTAAGTCCGACGGTCCCGGCTTGGGCAAAGGTGGAACTGGCGTGCTCTACGTGGACGGCAAGGAAGTGGACCGGAATTCCATGGAGCATGGCACGCCGATTACGTTCCCGGAGGACGAGAACTTCGACATCGGGCAGGACACGCGCACCGGCGTCGCGATGGTCGAGTATCGCTACGACTGTCCGTTCAAGTTCACCGGCAAGATCAACAAGGTCACGTTTGAACTCGGACCGGAACAATTGACGGAAGAAGAGCACAAGCACCTTCCGGAAATTGCTCACGCAGTCGCCCTCGCGAAAGACTAAATGAATGAAGAAACGGCTGGTTGGTGCCGCCCGTAGCCAAAAGGCCGAGGGCGTTTCCTGACGGTACCGTCGCGGGTCGTGCAAATTGCCGTTCGGCTCAACGGTACCTACAAGATTCCAGCGGTCAAGGAGGCGCTATGAAGAAGCTTCTCATTCTCACGGCGGTCGTCGAAGGTCTGAGCGGCCTGATCTTGTTTGCGTATCCACCGATCGTGATCCGGTTATTGTTCGCCTCCGAAATCGCTGGCGCGGGTGTCTTGATGAGCCGGATCGCGGGCATCATCCTGATCTCGTTGGCAGTGGCTTGCTGGCCGGACCGCAATATGCTCCGAGCGTTCTGTGGAATGTTGACCTACAGCTTGCTCGCAATGCTGTATCTCATT
This sequence comes from Candidatus Sulfotelmatobacter sp., assembly GCA_049792875.1. GTDB lineage: Bacteria > Acidobacteriota > Terriglobia > Terriglobales > Acidobacteriaceae > Sulfotelmatobacter. Next base: position 3,247 of record JBARBI010000006.1, on the reverse strand, counting down.
TCCGTGGGGGTCAACGGTGGCGCAGGCATTCTGCTGTGGCCAGGCGTTGCCGCTCACGCAGGGCTCACTGTCCTTCTGGTCTGCTCGTGGCGGAAGGAACGACAAGCGCTGGAGGTATACACGCAAAAGTCCTGGCTCTGAATCGGCTGAAGCTCACGCCTGCAAGAGCTCAGAACCTGAAAGAAGCAGAGATGAGCGCAGCACTCGCGAAGTAATAAGGGCCCTAACACCGGTCAACTCGTCATTGGGCTCACCTGATCCCTCTAAAGAAGGAGTTTACATGCCAGTCGCAACTCTAGGGCAGAACGAAACCAAGACGCACCACCCGAAAACAACACTGTTTGTCACTGTCATCGTCGTCTTAGCCGCTAGAAAGGCCACAACGGCAAGTCCTTCATTCAGTTTTCATTCAAGTACCAGCTTTGCGTTCCCAACGAGTTCGTGCTTGTAACCGACTTTTCCGTCGTTTGAAATAAAAAAAATCCCTTATTCTCACGCGTACTCTCTCTGTATTCCCCACCTCCACGAAAAGAGAGAAGGTCTGGGCTGGGGTGTGAGTCAAGTGCCATCTCGGCGGCAAAACCCATCACGACAAGCTGTGCGCGCTGCGCCGCGTGGCTTGCGCATCGTATGTTCCGTTTTGACCAGACAGGTATGAGACAAGGACGAAACAATGGTTGTGTTCTCGTCCAGACACCTAGCCGTGTCCGGGATCTCTGTCTTTGAGTTCTCTCACTCGACGTATAGTTCTTTGGAAGATTTGTGGGTCTGTGAGTTTCGACGATTCTATGGCAATTCGCGATCCTCAGCAGTCGGAATCGAACAGGCAATGCTAGTAAAGGACAAACTGCCCCGGTTCCGGGATGCGCTAACTCTCTCGGCGCTCCTCTTGGTATTGCCCGCGATAAATTCAGCCCAAGAGGCAAATCTCCAGCTTTCTCCCCCTGCGCTGCAGGCCGGGCAGCTCCTTGATGTTGAGCCTCAGTTAGGACCGCAGCCGCCATGCGGAGATGAGCTCACTCCGTTCTATTCGGTCTATCCAGGTTTGGATGAATTGGCCACTGTGAAATCGTGGAGCAAGTCTGACCTCGGCCCAGACTGGAAGCCGCCCGCATGCACCGGTTGGGCTGAAGTGGGCTTCACGACGTTGGTGACCATAGCCGCGCGATTTCCTCATAGCTCAGAAGCTAGCGGCCTGTTGCGCCAAATTGGAGCAATTTCAGAACTCGCGGGCATGCGCTACTGGTCGACCACTCACAAGCAGTGGCGAACGCTAATTGTGGACGCCTATGCTCAGACCGGTTTGCAGTCCGGTCGACGCCGCGGAGACTTTACACCCGATGAGATGAAGGAAGGCAAAGTGCTCTACTTCGAGCAGGTCGATAACCTTTCTGGCAAGGCCATCTACCGAATGCACATTGTAGAGGCTTCGGCCAGGCGACTCGTCTTCGATGTGGAGAACGTCAGCACCATACGCTATTTCCTCATCCCTATCCTTCACCCGGGCGACCTGCAGTCGATGTACTTCCTGGATCGTGAGTCGGATAGTGTCTGGCGCTACTACAGCATCGTGCGCACCGGAAAGAACGCCAACGGGCTGATCGCGGGAAATGAGTCTTCCTCCGTCAACCGGGCCGTTGCGTTCTATCGTCACATGGTCGGAATTCCCACCGCACAAGAGCCGCCAGGGGCGCGATGAAGAAAGAAAGTTGTGAAGCCTTCGCAGCTGCGCCTAATCCATCTATTGCCGCACCCATGTTCATGAAAACCTGCAATCGTTCGAGCCAAAGGACTATTGCCCGCGGCCGGTGACCTTGGGATCAGGGAAAAACGAAAAGCCCCCGGCCAGCAAAAGCGCCCAGGCCGCCCCAAGCGATATGCCACTGGCGACGTCGCTTGGGTAATGCACTCCGAGGTAGATGCGAGTCATTCCAATCAGCACTATGATCCCAACCGTCATCGTCAGAATCGCGATTTGATGCCCGGTTCTTTGAAGATGTCGGCACACAAGAATGGCTACGGTCAAATAGAGGGATGCTGCCGCGAGCGAGTGGCCGCTGGGATAGGACAAACCCGAAACCTGGATGAGCTGTGTAACGACCTCCGGGCGAGGCCGGTCAATGTAGTTCTTTACTATAGTCGTTAGAATTCCTGCACCAACGGAAGCAGCCGCCAGTTGCAGGGCGCCCATCCGGTCCTTCAAGAGGAGCAGCACACACAGCGCTATGGCGGAAATAAGCACCACAAGTGTGACCGATCCCAATGCCGTCAAATCCACGGCCACCACCGTGAGCCAGGGCGTTCGTGCCTTTGCGAGACCAATCAGGATCGCACGATCCACGCCGGACACCTCGTGCTCCAGCAGTTCAGAAGTGATCTTGATAAAAAGGCCAAAAGCCAGCGAGGCTGTTCCCAACCACCAGGAAGCCTTTATGGCGCGGGCCGAGAATTTAGCCGGACTCGGTTGCATGCCGTACCTCCCACACCACAACTCGACCGCTGAGAATACAGGAGTCCATCCCCTTACTCGGACGAGAGCCCTGGCTGGACGGGACCATCGGCGGCCGGCGGAACCGCTGGCGGAGCTGCCTTCTTCAGTTGTTCAACTTCGGCCTGAACTTTTGCCCAGTCCTTTGGTTTTCCCTTCGTCGCGTAAGGAGCATCCGGATGCCCATAGAATTCCAGAAGCTCAGCCCGAACCTCCAGCGAAGCACCACTGAAACTCTCCTTCGCTAGCGCGTCCAGCAACTTTGCATGCGTCTCATCGTTGAGCCGATATTTTCCCGGCCCCGTGATTGCACCGGTGTCAAAATTTTCGTTAGGCAAGTCTAGCTGGCCGGCGCCTACCTGGGTTAGCAGCCGTCGGTAGCGATCCAGAGTCGAGTTGAAGCTCGCCTGGAATAGTTTCTCCGCCGCGGGCGTAGGTGTTTTGAGTTGCAGCACTTTTAGGGGGCCGACCTTGGGGAGAATCCGAGTAAGGAAGGCGAGAAATCTTTCCCAAAAGGTCGGCGGCCGATAGGTCTTTCCCCAGTTCTTTTGGTAACTCGCGCGAGAAAGATTATAGAGAAACTTCCTTTTCGTCATGCTGGGCTGATCCTTCAATATCTCGTCTTTTTTCAAGCTCCAGGCAATGCGCGTGGCTTTGGGAAGGAGCTGGCTGACAGCATGACGGTAGGAACCGAGGACCTCGTCTTCGTTCGTAAGAACGGTTTTCAAATCCAAACCGTAGGTTTCCTGAAAGGCTTGT
>JBARBI010000005.1:0-3649 GCA_049792875.1 Candidatus Sulfotelmatobacter sp. | reverse complement strand
GATTTGTGGTGACGAATTCATTCGCCCGGCGTGGGATGTGATATCGTTTGCTTTCCGATTATGCCACTCGAACCTCTTTCCCGCCGCGCGTTCCTGGCTTTGACCGCGGCTGCGCCTGTCGCGTCCGCTTTCGCGCAGGGCAAATCTTTTCCCGTCGGCCTGGAGCTGTTTTCCGTGCGCAACGAACTTGCAAAGGACCTCATGGGCACCGTGCGCGCGGTGGCCAAGATGGGCTATCAGGACGTGGAGTTCTTCTCGCCCTATTACGCCTGGACTCCGGACTACGCCAAGCAAGTGCGGCAGATGATGGACGACGCCGGCATCCGCTGCCTGTCGACGCATAACGGGCAAGAATCGTTCACGCCGGACGGCATGGCGCATGCCATTGAGGTGAACCACATTATCGGCAGCCAGTTCATCGTGTGGGCCAGCGCCGGAAACCCGAAGACCCTGGATGGCTGGAAAACAGTCGCCGAACGGCTGGACCAGGGCGCCGAGAAGATGAAGCCGGCCGGACTGCGCGCCGGCTATCACAATCACCAGACGGAGTTCAAACCGGTGGACGGCAAGCGCCCCATCGAGGTGATCGCGGCCAATACGCCCACCGATGTCATGCTGCAATTCGACGTCGGTACCTGCGTCGAAGTGGGTAACGACCCGGTGGCGTGGATCAACGCCAACCCGGGGCGCATCAACAGCTGCCACCTGAAGGACTGGGCTCCCGGCGCGCCGGCGGATAAAGAGAAGGGCTACCACGTTTTGTTTGGAGAAGGCGTGGCGCCCTGGCAGAAGATCTTCGCGGCGGCGGAAGGAACCGGTGGGGTGGAATTTTATCTGATCGAGCAGGAAGGCAGTCGCTACTCAAGCTTCGAGACCGTCGAACGCTGCCTGGCCAACTACAAAAAGATGCGGGCGTAGGGGTCAAAACTTATTTGGCCAGTAGAGTAGGAGAGAGGGCGACACCTTGCGAGTGCGACCCACTCTCCCCTCGTCGAACCGGACAAGCGGATTTCCCGGCATCCGGCTCTCCTGAAAACGTCTCGCCTCAGGCATACGCAGGCAGTTGCACGGCTGCCAGCCTTCACAAGTCTACCAGCCCAAATCGCTGGATTTGCTCATAGAAGCTGACTCCTTCCGGCGGTCGGAAGGGCCGTTGGCTGCGTCGTCTCAGATGCTGCGTGAGACGACCACGAACGTACCAGTTGATCTCTCGGAAGGCTTGGCGTGGATACCCAAAGTCGAAGTAGTTCTTCCAGCCCTTCAGGTGCCGGTTCAGCCCCTCAATCAGTTGCGGGATCGGCTTAAAACACTGCCGATGATCGGTCATCTCGTGCAACTTCTCCCGCTCCTTCTTCAGCGCTTTCGCCGACGGGCTCACATTCAAATACCGCCACCCGCGCCCTTGCAGGTCCTCGTCGTAGCGAAACGTGAATCCCAGAAAGTCCAGACTCGCTCCCTCTTCCTTCAAATTCACCACCCGCGTTTTCTCCCGATTGATCTCCAATCCTAGCCAGCCTTCGAGTTTCGATTCAATCCACCCCGTCAGACGAGTTCCTTGATAGCGCGCCAACACCACGAAGTCGTCGGCATAGCGCACCATCTTGGCACCCGCCCATTGGGCTGGCCCATCGGCTCGATGAAACAGCTTGTCGAACCAATGCAGATACACGTTACTGAGCAGCGGCGAAATCACCCCGCCTTGGGGACTCCCCTTGCGAGGCCGACTCCATCGCTCCGGCTTGCCCTCCTCACCCGGTTCTACGACTGGAGTCTCCAGCCACATCCGGATCAGCTTGAGCACACTCCGGTCCACCACGCGCATGCGCACGCAAGCCAGAAGCTTGTCGTGCGGAATCGAATCGAAGTAGCCTTTCAGATCCGCGTCATACACCGCTTGATACCCGGCCTTCACATGCCCGCGTATCTCCTCCAGCGCCTGGTGTGCCGACCGGCCAGGACGAAACCCATAGGAGCAATCCTCGAAATCCGCTTCGAAGATCGGCTCCAGGATCAACAGGGTCGCCATCTGCACCACTCGGTCGCGCACCGTCGGGATCCCGAGCGGACGCAATTTCCCATTCGCTTTTGGTATGTAGACGCGCCGTACCGCTGTCGGCGTGTAGGTCTTGGCGCGCAACGACTCCTGGAGTTCGTCCAGAAATCCCTTCACACCGGCTTCCGACGCTTCGATCTGTTCGATCTTGACGCCATCCACCCCGGGCGCGCCTTTGTTGGCTCGCACCCGTTTCCATGCCGCTTCCAGCACATCGCGCCGATAGATCCGGTCGTACAGCACATAAAACCGGAACTTCGGTTCCTGCTTGGCCTTTTGGCCCAGCTTCTGTCTCAGCAAAGAGAGTTTATCTGGCCGTCCGTCTCCACTCGCCTGTTTATTCAGGGCTTCGATATGCAGCCATTCTTCCGTAGCGGGAATCTCTTCCAAGCGGTTCTCCTTTCCTCTTACAGCAGCAATGTTTCCAGTGAGGCCCCTTGGCTCCACGGGCGTTACCCCGCTTCCTCGCTACTATGGGCCTCTCCGACTCCCGGCCAGGGCCGTTCCCTCGGTTATTGATTCCTTCGGGCCGTTGGGGTCGGTTGCCCTTCCCCGCCCTGCCGGGTCTCCCAGGTTCCTCGACTGATCTATTCCTGCGCGCTGTCCCCAATCACCCCGGAAGGTCCGACGAGTACTTGCTCATTGCTTCCCCGCCGATATCAGGCTTCATCCCATCTGGCGGACTGGCCACCTTCACTGGTGTAACGAGGCCGAATCGGGTTCGCTTGCGCTACGGCTCACAGGTTTGCTTCCCCGGTTTCCGCCAGCCGGTTTACGCCGACTCGCTCCGGTTCAGCTACATGCACGAACGAGCAATTTACATGGTGAATTCCTTTCAATTCACAAGATCAGCCAGGCTTAGCCTGGTGTACCGGATGAACACGGATAATCACAGATCAGACGTTTTTGTTCTTATCCGTGTTCATCCGTGTTCATCCGTGGCCTAATGCTTTCTTCCTCCGTATTTGCCCTAGCGCCTCCCCGAACGCCCGCCAATTCTCTGCCAGGTGCTCCGCCGACTTGGTGCCGCTCAGGATCACGCCCTCGAATCTCTTTTCCAGGATGAAGGCAAAGGCGTCCGCCTTGCTCAGTTCGCGGTTTTCGTACAGCATCCGTCCCATACCGAACGGCCGGTTGATCGCCACCTTCATGCCGCGCGCCGCGGCCCTATCCAGCACGCCCGCAAAGGTCCGTTGCACAGCGTTATAGGGGAATTGCAGGATACCGTATGCCCCTTCCGCAATCGCCAGCCCGGCCGATTCCACATCGCTCACGCTGGCGCCGATGCCCTTGATGCCGAGCGTCGCGGCGTACTCCCAGGCGCGCGCCAGATCGGCCGAGCGCAGCACCTCCGGGGTGGTCTTGTGCAGTTGCAGAAAGTCGATCCGGCCCAGCCGTCCGGCACTGCCGTCCAAGCTGCGTTTCAGCGCGTCGAACGAATGGTCCACGAACGGCTCCGCCTTGGCCGCGTCCCAGTGCTCGCCGAACTTGGTGGCGATCCGCACCGCGCTCCGCTCCCCGGCGGTCAGCGCGCCCAGGAAGCGCCCCAGCCGCTCTTCGCTGACGCCGTAGGAGGGCGCCGTATCGAAGTAGCGC
>JBARBI010000004.1:0-60156 GCA_049792875.1 Candidatus Sulfotelmatobacter sp. | reverse complement strand
GGACGAAACGACAACGTTCTGACGTGTGTTTCCGCCCTGTTTAATCGCAATGGCAATCTAATCCAAGGGATGGAGAAAACTGTCACCATGCACTTGAAAGATGAAACCCTGGAACACAAGCTTGACTCCGGCATTACGCTCAAGACCAGTTTCGACGTAAAGCCGGGGAGCTATATGGTCCGCCTGGTAGTGCGGGACGCGGAAGGTCAATTGATGTCCGCTGAAAATGGGACGGTTGAGATTCGTTAGCAGAAACTCTGGAGGTGAGGTATGCGAAAGCGGCCGCTGGTTCTTCTGATTGGCATCATCTGTCTGGCTAGTTGCTGGGTATTCTACGAACTAGGCTCAGGCGACCCCGTGGCGTATGCCCAGCAGTCAAGCGCAACCGACAGCCCAGCGGTGATCCGGGCGGAGACACGCCTGGTTCTCGTGGATACGGTCGTCACCGACAAAAAGGGCAATTATGTACGCGACCTGGCTCAAAAAGACTTCAAGGTCTGGGAAGATGGCAAGGAACAGGCGCTCACCAGTTTCTCCTTTGAAGACAGCACAAGTCCCTCCACCAACGCAGCGCCCCACTACATGGTTCTATTCTTCGACAACTCCACCATGGACATGAGCGATCAAGCGAAAGCCCGGGATGCAGCCGCAAAGTTTATCGATGCGAACGCCGGGCCCGATCGTTTAATCGCGATTGCGGATTTCGGCGGCAACGTGCACATCTCGCAGAACTTCACGGCGGACGCTAATCGGTTGAAGCAAGTGGTGACGGGCGTCAAAGGATCCGCGGTTTCACCGAACGCGCAACCTCCGGTCATGGTGGCCTCGCTGGCACCACCGCCCCTGGCCCCATCCCTCAGCAGTGCCGAAGCCGACTTCGGCGTCCACAGCGTGCTGCTCGCCCTGCGTAGCCTGGCCAAGAGCCTGTCTACCGTACCGGGACGCAAGACGCTGGTCATGTTGACCTCAGGCTTCCAGCTGAACCCGGAATATCAGTCGGAACTGACTGCAGTGATCGATACCTGTAACAAGTCCAATGTTGCGATCTATCCCATCGATGTTCGTGGTTTGGTCGTTCCGGAAATGCAGACGCCCTCAGGGAGTCTGGTTCTGCCTTCGATCCGTCCCGCATCGGGACAATTGATCCCGGCCACATTTCACTATGCGAGCAAACACTCTCGTCGGCCCTTCCTCAGGCTGGCTGCCTTTGCCGAGCCTTTTGCGCTTCCCCCACAGCATAGCGGTGGCGGGGGTGGAACAGGTGGAGGGGGTGGAACCGGCGGCGGTCACGGCGGTGGGACGGGGGGCGGGACGGGCGGCGGCGGGACCGGCGGTGGTAAGGGCGGAACTGGCGGTGGAGGAAGCGGCGGCGGTAAGGGTGGTGGAACCACCGGCGGCGGAACCCCTGGAGGTGGAACCGGGGGCAGGACGGGAGGCGTAGGATACAACACGAACCTGTACAATCCCTACACTCAGCCCAGGGTAATCGTTCCCTCATTCCCAGCAAGCGCATCCGACAACCAGCAGGTTCTCTATCAACTCGCCGACGGGACTGGCGGGTTTGTCATCGTCAACACCAACGATTTGCTCGGTGGTCTGAACAGGATCGCGAACGATCAAAAGCAGTATTACCTTCTCGGGTACAAGCCTCTCGTTTCCGATGAAGGGAGTTGCCACACGTTGAAGGTCAAAGTGGACCGTGGAGGGACGAGTGTCCGCGCGCGAAGCGGCTATTGCAACGCAAGGCCAGTGGACCTTTTGGCGGGGAATCCGATCGAAAAGGACCTGGAGACCCGCGCGGCCGGCGAGATGAAGGGCAACGTCACCGCGATGATGCAAGCTCCTTTCTTCTATACTTCGCCGAATACCGCCCAGGTCCATCTTGCCGTAGAAATTCCGTCGGCGGCGCTGAAGTTTGAAAAAGTGAAGGGGAAACAACATGCAACCGTCAACATCCTGGGAATCGCGTACAAGACGGACAACTCAATTGCAGCGCGCTTCAGCGATACCGCGAGTGTAGACCTCGATGGAAAGAAGGAGGTGGAGGAATTCCAGCGAGAGCCTTACCGCTACGAAAACCAGTTTGAGATCGCCTCCGGCGATTACAAGCTGAGAGTTGTCTTCAGTTCCGGCAACGAAAGCTTTGGGAAACTCGAAACACCCATCTCGATCGATGCTTACGGTGCCAAGGAATTCAGCATCAGCGGGTTGGCCCTGAGCAACGATGTTCGCCGTGCTTCCGATGTCGCAACCGGTCTCGACAGCCAATTGCTCGAAGACAGAACTCCTTTATTGGTCCAGGGTATGCAGATTTCACCCTCGGCGTCCAACCATTTTAAGAAGACCGACACCGCGGCCATCTATGCGGAGGTCTACGAAGCGTTACTGAAATCCCCGAATCCACCCGATGTTGCCTACGAGCTGACGGTGGTGGAACGCAAGAGCGGACAGGAGAAACTGCATGTCGGTGACAAGATCCCCAAGGGGAGTGCCGGGAACCCGGTGATCCCGTTGGGACTCAGGCTGCCAGTTGCATCGTTTGGGCCAGGTGCGTATCGGTTGCAGCTGCGGGCGGTGGACTCGGCAGGCAACTCCAGCAAAACTCGCACGGCTGATTTCGAAGTGGAATGACCGTGAAGTAATTAGGATGGACTACCGGGCTAATTCCTGCCCTAGAACCGCGGGATTGCTGGCGAAGGAGAGTCCGGTCTCGAGATCGACGACGCGGTCCTGGACCAGTTGCGCAATCTCACCGTCGAAATGCTGCATTCCGTCAGAGGAGCCGGCTTTTATGGCGTCGAGAAGGCTCTTGTTCTCGCGCTCTCCTTTTTCGACGCATTCGCGGGTACGGGCATTGGCCTTGAGGATTTCGAAGGCGGCAATGCGCCCGCTGCGATCGGACTTCGACATTAGTCGCTGGCAAATGATGTAGCGGAATGACTTGGCGAAACGCTCGCGGGCTGACTGCTGCTCGGCGGGAGAGAACGAAGTGACGATCCGCTCCACAGTCTTCGCGGCATCCATCGTGTTCAGACTCGACAACACGAGATGACCGGTCTCAGCCGCCTCCAGCACGATTTCGATGGTTTCGCGGTCGCGCATCTCGCCGACGAGTATAACTTTTGGTGCCTGGCGCATAGCCGAACGCAGAGCGTGGGCAAAGCTCGGTGTATCACAGTGCAGTTCCCGCTGATGAATCGTGGAGCATTTGTGATTGTGGAGGAACTCAATGGGATCTTCGATGGTGATGATGTGGTAGTACTTCTCGCGGTTGATACTGTCGAGGAGCACGGCCAGCGTGGACGACTTACCCGAGCCAGCCGCTCCCGTCACGAGCACAATCCCATCCCTGAGCTTGGTAACGTCGGATAACTGTTGCGGCAAGCGCAGGGTGGCGAAGTCGGGAATCGCCGTGGGAATAACCCGCATCACAACGGCACAACTGCCGCGCTGTATGAAAATGTTTACGCGGAAACGAGCCAAGCCGGGGAGCCCGTAGGAGATGTCGCACGCTCCATGCTCGCGAAGAGTCGTGATGGCCTGCTTATTGTCTCCTATCAGGTCGGCGGCAATGTGACGGGTATCATCCGCCGTGAGGAATGTGAGACCGGGCACCTGCACCGGGATCATCTGGCCATAAACCTGTACCTGGGGCGGACGGCCGGGGGAAAAGATCAGGTCGCTGATCTTCTCCGCCGCGCGCAGCATCGCGCCGAGCAGGGCTGGAGTCGCGACTCTGCCGCTTCCAGAGAAACCCTCTAAGGCTACAGAAATCGGTGCAATGGTTGGTGCTGCCATTCGTCCTCACACTTCAGGAATCGCACGCACCACAGAATTGGAAGAAAACTCAGATACTTAACTGTACCGCGTGGAGGGCCGGGGCGCGAAGGACACTAAGTGCATATCCCTTCGTAACCTTCAGTAGAGCCAAACGCCAGAAGGGCGGCTCGTGGCCGCCCTTCCTGCTCCCTGCAAGTGCTTGGATCTAAAGATGATTTACTTCTTGGGCGGCTTCTTCTTGTTGCCAAAGCTGGTTTCCACCGAGGACCCGATGCTGGTCAACATCTGTTTAGCTGCATCCGCGTAGGTTCCCGTAGGCTGCAGTTCAAGGTATTTCTGGAACGCCTCGGCCGTGCCGGGGGGCGCAACCATCTTGTCCCCCTGCAGGGTAGCCTTGCCGATCATGTTCACACCCTTCCAATAATAGGCGTCGGCACGGTTGGGGTCCGCGGCAATCACCTTGTCAAAGGCCGCGAGCGCGTCATCGACCTTACCAGCATTCGTAAGCACCGCACCGGTGTTGAAGTAATACTGTGCGGCATTGGTCGGATCGATCTGTGCCGCCATTTCGTAAGTCTTGACAGCCTCATCGACCTTGTTGGATTTGGCGTAGGCTTCCGCCATGTTGTTGTAGTAAGCAGCCAGGGTCTTGGTCGCATTGGGATCTTTGTCGTTGGCAGCGGCCTTCTTAAGATCGATGGCTTTCTGGTAGTCCTCGATGGCCGCCGCGTAGCGCTTTTGCTTTTCCGCCGAATCGGTCTGCTTGGGCGCCGAGAGCCGGTTATAGTCGCCCAGTTTGAACCAGAGCAGGTCGCGGGTGGCGTCCACCTGCGTGGCTTCGGTCAGGGATGCGATCGCCGTATCGAAATCGCCGGCGTCGGCGGCGGTCTTGGCGGCATTCAGCTTCTCGTTGAGAGACTTGACCGTGTTGGTTTCCTTCGCTGCCTTGGCCTGCTGCTCCTGTATCTGCTTCAGCTGTTCCGGAGTGAGCCCCTGCCCCTTCGCAGTGTTTTCCATCTCCTTCTTCGCGTCGAAATCCAACGTGTTCTCGTCTAACGAGACTGGAAAGCCTTTGACGTGGTCCAGTTCCTTGCCCGCCTTCATGTCATCGGCGTTCTTGTAGAGAGTCACAACATACTTGCCGGGGGAGAGGCCCAGGGAAAAATACTCGCCTTTCTTGTTGGTCTTGAGAGTGTATTTCTGACCATTGTCCGAATTCACCCAGACCACCAGTGCGTCGACGACGGGGTTTCCCTGGGGGTCTTTGCAAGTCCCCTTAACCGTTCCCGAAGCCTGGGCAAAGACTGGAGGCACACACAGTCCGAGCGCCAGTACCGCGAACACAAGAATTGCGAAATACTTTTTCATTTTGCCTCCCGGCAAATTCGAATTTTTGCTGGCTGATTCTGAAAAGTCGATGCGAAAATCCATCACCAACCGAAATGCCTATCTCGCGACGTACGGAATCGGATCCTCCACTCCCGCCGCCTCGAACGCGCGCAAGCGCAACACGCAGCTATCGCAAATGCCGCAGGCCTGATCCTCGCGACTGTAACATGACCAAGTTAAATCGAAGGGCGCACCGAGTTCAAGGCCAAGTCGCACAATCTCGGCTTTTCGCATCGCGATGAGCGGGGTAACAATTTCAATGAGCCCCTCCTTCGTGCCGGCTTTCACCACCTTATTGAACGCCTCGTAATAGGCGGGGCGGCAGTCCGGATAGCCCGAACTGTCAGGCTCAACTGCGCCAATGTACACCTTTTGCGCGCCCAGCACCTCGGCCCAACTTACGGCTACAGCCAGGAAATGCGCATTCCGGAAAGGCACATAGGTGACGGGAACCGTATGGCCGACTGCCTCCGACGTGGGTACGGCGATAGTGTCGTCGGTAAGCGCCGAACCTCCAATCGCGCGCAGCGCCTCATTTCGAACCATAAGCCGGTCGTGAATTTTCAGGCGCTGGCAGAGGGCGAGGAAAGACTGGCGCTCGCGCTCCGCGGTACGCTGGCCGTAGCTGATATGGAGGGCAGCGACATCATAATCGCGTGCCGCCAGAGCGGCGCACACACAGGAGTCCATGCCGCCGCTGAGCAGCACCACCGCCCGCGACTTCTTCGCTGTTTGCATCAAGAACGATTGATGGTTGTTGATTAATGATTTTCAAACCCAAGAATCGATCCTTGGCTTTCAATTGACAAATCAGCAATCATCAATTTTCTAGACTCCTTTCTAGACTCCCTTCACCGCCGGGTCCCAAATGAACTTGTGCAACTGCAAGCCCAGCCGGGCGGGAACGTTGTCGGCGATCATCCACTCCGCCAGTTCCTGCGGATCGAGCAGGCAATGCGAGCTGTCCCGCGCGCCGGTCGCATCTTTGCGGAATGCAGGCGAAAAGAGGACTGCGTTGACGCGCTCCGCGAGATTGTGCCGGCGAGTAAATGCACGAGCAAAATCGTAGTCTGCGCGGCTGCTCAGGACGAACTTAATCTCGTCGTGAGGTGCCAAGGTTTCCAGATTCTCCGTACAAAACGTGTCGCCCTCTCCTGAATCCGGACACTTCACATCAACGATCTTGATGACTCCGGCCGGAACCCGCTCCAGGGGCCGCTCTCCGCTAGTCTCGAGCAGAACCTTGTAGCCGTCGTGCAACAGACGCTGCATCAGGGGCACAACCTCGCGTTCTTGCAGCATGGGCTCGCCACCGGTGATTTCGACCAGGCTGCCAGCACCACCCAGGCGCAAGACCTCGTCCAGCACCTCTTCCATGGTCATTTTGTGACCGCCCTGGAAGGTGTACTCACTGTCGCACCACGAACAGCGCAGATTGCACCCTGTGAGGCGCACGAATACACACGGCAGCCCTGCGTGAGTGGATTCGCCTTGCAGCGACTTGTAGATCTCGGTAACTTGCATCGTAGGTCTGGCGGCTGGCAACCGGGCCGGCAGCAGATCATTCGCTGTATTTCGCGGTGGTCGTGTCAGTCTCGAAGACGGTTACATCCTTGACTCGCACACGGCCGCTGGTCACCGTCTGCAGCTTGGTGTTCGACTCGTCGAAGAAATACTTCGCCAGATTTTCAGCCGACGGATTGATCACGGTGAACGGCTCAATTTCATTGATCATCTGGTGGTCGAGGCGCTCGATGACGTGCCTCATCACTTCACGCAGGTCTTTGAAGTCGAGCAGCAAGCCGGCTTTGTCCAGTTCGGCGCCAGCCAGCGTCACCCGGATCTTGTAGTTGTGGCCGTGCGGATTCTCGCACTTCCCCTTGTAATTGCGCAGGTAATGACCTGCGGCAAACGTGTCTTCTACCGTGACTTCGAACATGCTCCCCCGTGCGGCGGCTTTGGGCTTCGGAAGTGACCGGATCAGGCCGTAACCAGTTATTCTACAACCGGAGAGGCTCAAAGCAGCAGAAGGCACTCGCATCGGCCTGGCTGCCCGCGCTACAATCTCTGCATTCTTTACCGGTGCGCATTCGTTCTCCCCTGGGGATTTCAATCACGACGTAAGGACAGCTTTCATGAATGTCCTGTTACTTTCGATGCCGGATTCGTTCGAGCACATGCCCTCCCTTGCCATACGGATGCCAAACGGCGGCATAGCCTCGATTGCCGGCAATGTAGACCCTCATCACCGTGTAGCCGTGGCGGATCTCATCCTGGTGCAACAATGCGTGCGTGAAACCGTCGCTCGCCTCGTGCGGGACCTGAACCCGGACGTCGTGGGTCTGTCCATCATGACATTCCAGCGTCCTACAGCCGCTCGCATCATTGAACTAGTGCGTTCCCTGAAACAGGGCGTGAATGTCGTGGTGGGCGGATACGACCCCAGCCTCGCCCCTGAAGCGTACGGCCCGATGAGCGTCGACTACCTGGTTCGCGGCGAAGGGGAAATCACCTTCTGCGAGTTGCTACGCACGATCGAGCAGGGCGGAGGGGTCGAGAACATCTGCGGCTTGTCCTATCGCGACGCGAGTGGCTGGGTGCACAACCCGCCCCGCCACCCCCACCGATTGGAGAACGGCGAAATCCGTTTGCCTAAGCGGGATGCGCGTGTGCTCAAGGGTTACACGTTTCTCGGACGCCAGGTTGATGTGGTCGAGACCTCGCGTGGCTGCACCTACGATTGCAGTTTCTGCTCCATCATCGAAATGCGGGGCAGGAATTTCTTCACCTATTCTTTCGAGCGAGTACTCGCCGACATTCGCAACGCCCGCGACCACGGAGCCCGCACCATCTTTCTGGTGGACGACAACATCATGCTCAATGTGCGGCGCTTCGAAGCCTTGTGCGAGGCAATCATCGCCGCCGGCCTCAACGGGCTCGATTACTTTGTGCAGGCCATGACCTCCTCCATCGCCAACCACGGAGAGAGTCTGGCTCCCCTGATGAAGCGCGCCGGATTCCGCTACGTTTTTCTCGGAATCGAGAACATTCTGGAAGGGGATCTGGAATTTCTGCGCGCCTCGGCAAAGAACACGACGCGTAACAATGGTAACGGTTCAGGCAATGCAACACTGCAGGCTATTGACTACCTGCACCGCAACGACATGTATGTAGTCGGCGGACTGATCGTGGGCAATCCCGGCGACACGCGCGACTCCATCGAAGCCAACCTTGAATTCGCTCGCCGCTATGTCGATTGGCCCTACATCCAGCATCCCACGCCCTATCCGCGGACGCCCATGACCAAGGACTTCCGCGATCAAGGCCTCATTCAGAACGAGCGCGTCGAAGAATACGACGGTACCACCGCGGTCGTGCGCACGCGGCACTTGCCGGCGGAGGAAGTTGAGTTCCTGCGGTGGAGAGCGGAACGCTGGATGAAGACGCGTCACGTCCCGGCTGTCTTTCGGCACGACCCCTGGTTTGTCCTGACCCACGCCCCGAAGATGTTGGCGCACACGTTTCGGGGAAGTTCCATCCGCTCCGCTCTGGGGTTGGAAGACGAGAGGAACGTGTTTGAACGGTACAAAGCAATCCGCAAGGCGGAACGCGAATATATGTGAGTTGTGCGCATCGTGCAAGTAAAGCGCACTACTCCCCCGCTCCAAAGAATTCTTCCACGACTCGCATTTCAGTCGTCTTCTTGTAGTTTGGAAGGCTGTCGACAAAGACGCGGCCGTACTGCTTCTTCAGAATGCGGTTGTCGAGCAACACCAGCAGTCCGCGGTCGTGCAGCGAGCGGATCAGTCGCCCGAAGCCCTGTTTCAGGGTAATGACGGCGGCCGGCACCTGGTATTGAAAGAACGCGTTTCCCCCGTCCGCATCGATCGCTTTCACGCGCGCCGCCACCACCGGATCGCTGGGCACGGCGAACGGCAAGCGGTCAATGATCACGCAACTCAGTTGCTCGCCTTGCACATCCACTCCCTGCCAAAACGACGATGTGGCGAATAACACCGCGTTAGGAGTCGAGCGGAACTCCTCGAGCAGTGCGCTTTTCGGAGCGTCGCCCTGGCGGAGGATGGGAAATTCCACCACGCCCAGCAGCCGCTGGTAGATGTCGTTCATTTGCGCGTAGCTGGTGAAAAGGACAAATGCCCGCCCGCGGGTGATCTCGAGCAGCCTGCGAATGCGCTCTGCCGCCTTTGCCGAAAATTGCGGCGTGCGCGGATCGGGCAAGTCCGGGGGGACGTACAGCAGGGCCTGACTCTCATAGTCGAAGTGCGAGGGCAGTACCGATTCGCGTGCATGCTCCAGGCCAAGCCTCTGCCGGATATATTCAAACCCTCCCCCCACAGCGAGTGTCGCCGAGGTCAGCACAGCGCACTCCAACTTCGACCACAAACACTCGCGCAAGATAGGTCCAACATCAATTGGAGTGGCCTGCAGAAAGACATTCTGCCGGCCACGTCCTTCCGAAGCTGAAGGCCTTCGGTCTGGTTGCAAGCCGTCGGCGCGGCTGAAGCCGCGTCCACCTCGGCGCTCAATCCAAAAGACCGTGTTTCGGTCTTCCGATTCCAGCGTGAAGCCGAGTTGCACTTGAATCTCCCGTGCCCGGCGGACGAAGTTGAATACTTCTTCTGGCTTCTGCGGCAAGCCGTCCAGTTCACCCGCCAAGCGTGTCAGCGCCTGATTCAACGCCACAAACTCGTCCCCGTTTTCTTCCAGAAATTCATGGCGAGTGTCGAACGAAAATCGACCGTCCCCAGCAGGCAGCAGCGAAAAAAAGAATTGCGAGCGTTCCCGCAAACTTCCGAGGGCACTGGAAAGCGAAGCCGAAAGAATGCGGTTGTGCTGCAGCGAATTCTCGACGTCACGCGCCAGTTCATCCACCCGCAGGTTGCTGACCGAGATGCCGAAATAGCTTCCGGCCACATCTTCCAGTTCGTGCGCTTCATCGAAAACCACCGCTGCGGCCTCAGGAAGGATGCCGGCGTCGGGCGCTCCCTCCGCCTGCAACTTGATGGCAAGATCGGCAAAAAAGAGGTGATGGTTGACAATGATGATGTCGCTTTCCATCGCCTTGCGCCGCATTTCAGTGATGAAACAGCGCTCCCACTCGCTGCACTTCTGCCCGATGCAGGCGTCGGCCCGCGCATCAAGCTTGGGCCACAGCAAGCTGGCCTCGGGCAATTCCGCCAGCTCGGCGCGGTCGCCTGTTCTAGTCGTCTTTTCCCAAGCGGCCATCGCACGATACTGCTCGATCTCTTCCAGACCGCTCAAGACGGGCGCATCCGTCAGGTCGTATAGCTTTTTGCGGCACAAGTAATTGTTGCGCCCTTTCATATAACAGACCGAGAGCCGGGACCCGGACGTCGGATGCCCATTGGCCAGCGTCTTCTCCAGGAAAGGGACGTCTTTGTAAAAGAGTTGCTCCTGCAGATTCTTGGTGCCAGTCGAAATGATGACCCGCTTCCCCGAGCGAATCACTGGCATCAGGTACGCCAGAGTCTTGCCAGTACCCGTACCCGCCTCCACGATCAGATGCCGTTTTTCTTCCAGGGCTTGCTCGACGGCCTGCGCCATCTGCAACTGGCCGCGACGGAATTCATAGGCGGGATGCACTCGCGAAAGCACCCCACCGGGGGCAAAAAACTGATGGAGCGTGGCGTCCTTGCCGCCCGGAACAGGGCGGTTCGGAGGCACAGGAGAAGCGGGCTGGGAACCCAAAGCCACAGGAGTCTCTATAATAGCGATTCCGGGCATTTCGCACCGTGGACGAAGTCTGGCCTTCGGCCCGACCGGGCAGCCGAGGGCGGCTGCCCCCACATTTAAGACTCATTTGACTCAGCCTACTTACAATTCGACCAGCACTCTCGCCACGACCGCCGCCGGCGTTCCCACCGTCGCTATCGTGGGCCGCCCCAATGTAGGCAAGTCCACGCTTTTCAACCGCATCGTGGGCTCACGGCGCGCCATTGTCGGGGACGAGCCAGGGATCACCCGCGACCGGCTGTATGGAGACGCGGAGTGGGAAGGGCGGCGGTTGCGGATCGTCGACACAGGTGGCATCCTGCCCGAAGAGAAGGACCTGATCCCGTCGGAGATCTATCGCCAGGCCCGGGTGGCGCTCGACGAAGCTGCGGCCATCATCATGGTGATTGACGGACGCTCTGAACTCGCCGGTCCCGACCTTGAACTCGTCCGACTGCTGCGCAAGGCGAACCGGCCGCTGTTCCTGGCCGTCAACAAGGTCGACAGCGAGAAGCAATCGTCGCTCGTGGACGACTTTCACCGCCTTGGCATCCAGAACATGTTTCCTATTTCTGCGGAGCACGGGCGCGGCATCGACGATCTGCTCGACGCGGTGCTGGAAAGTCTGCCGGCAGAAACCTTCGCCACCGAGGACACAGAGAACACAGAGGAAACTGCGGGCAACGAGGGAACTGCAGGGGCGGAGGATGCCCATGAGGTGAAAGTCGCCATCATCGGGCACCCCAACGTGGGCAAATCGACGCTTCTGAACTGCTTGACTACTTCCGACCGGGCCATCGTCTCACCCATTCCCGGAACCACGCGGGATGCCGTTGATGAGATCGTCGAGCACAACGGACGCCGCTTCCGCTTCATCGACACGGCCGGCATCCGCCGCAAAGGCAAGACCCACCTGATGGCGGAAAAGCTCTCGGTTGTGATGGCGCGTAAACATCTCGAAGGCGCCGACATCGCCCTGCTGGTCATCGACGCCACCGAAGGCGTGAGCCAACTGGACGCCTCCATCGCCGGGTACGCGCACGAGAGTGGACGTTCCATGATCATCGTGGTCAACAAGTGGGATCTGGTCATCAGCGGCAAGGAGAAGCCGTCGCGACCCACCAAAGCCGAGCGCATGCGCGAGAGCAAGCGACCGGGCGACCGCGACGCCTACGAGCAGCGCCTGCGTTACGAACTCAAGTTCCTGAACTACGCGCCCATTGTTTTCATTTCTGCCCAGAGCGGCAAGGGCACGGAGAGGATCTTCCCGTTGCTCGAAGAAGTTGCCACCGAGCGGCGCAAGCGCGTGACCACCTCGGAGATGAACCGCTTCATTGAGCGGGTGGACTTCGAACGCGCTTCCGTCCCTGTACGCCAGCGCGTGAAGATTCTCTACATGACGCAGGCCTCGGTCGCCCCCCCGACATTCGTCCTCTTCACCAACCGCGCGGTCAAGTTGCACTTCTCCTACCAACGCTTTCTCGAAAACCAGATCCGCGAAGCCTTTGGCTTCTTGGGGACTCCGATCTGGATCAAGAACCGCGCGAGGAATTCGTAGAGCGAGAGAATCCTTGCCTGACGAGCTCGGGCGACACTAACGTAACCTTGTCTCTTGCCCTTCTTCCTTCATGCTTATGCAAGGGATTCGGTACGAGCATTGCTTGCAACTCGACACAACAATCCGGCGTCTTGGCATCACGATGGTGGTTGCGATCGTGCTGTCCTATCTCCTCATCATCGTCGCGCCGGACTACCTCCTCGTGCTGTACTTCGTGATTCTTTGGCCCTCGCTGTTTTTCGGTTGGCCTTATCTGAGCCGACGAGTGAGCTTGCCGAGTCGCCCAAAGTCTTCTGCGCCACCTAAGCCGAATGCTCCGGTCGCCGCTCGTCTTTTCCTCACAGCCGTGCTCGCAAGCGCGCTTGCCGTTGTGTTGGCACGCTTGATCGATAGAGATGTCGTAGGGATCGCATTTGTGCCGTTCTGGCTCGCGCTGTTTTACGGATGGCCGTTCCTGTCTCGACGGCCGGCCTTCTTGAACTCTTCAAAAGCGCAGGTCAACCCGCCGGCCCCAAAACGCCCGCTCTGGCTGCGCCTGATGCGCGGCACTCTGGCATGGGTTGGCGGCATACTGTTGACGCTCCTTCTTCTGGCCATGACGGCCATCGTGCCCATCACTCTCTGCCACCGGAGGGCGCAGAGAGTGCACGACTCCATCCACATTGGCATGAGCGTCGCGGAGGAGCTCCACGCCGCCAGAGACTGCGACGTCTTTCAAGCGAGTTCCGAATTTCCACATGACGACGATGCCGATGGAGATGATATTCCCGCCATCAACCTCCGCTGGGGAACAGACGGGCTTTACCGGACGTACGATCTCGCATCGCATCAGGACATTCAATTGTCTGAGGCTGAGGCGATCGAACGCCTTCACTCGAAGTTGCGCGACGGCTTCCCGTGGCACTTCCGCTACACCTACATCAACATGACTCCGCAACACGTTTCTTTCAGCGTAGTATTTGGCCCCGACGGCCACGTCAGGGAAGTGGCCCCAGTTTACGGCTGGGACTGATCGGAAGCACTCCGGACACAGATATCTGGACCCATCACTCCCCCACCGCTTCTTGCCCCTGCGTGAGCAAACCCACGCGCTGGACCCCCGCATGATGCGCCCGATCAATCACGTCCGCGATATACTGAAAATCGATGTCCGCATCGCCGCGCACAAACGCGACCTTTTCCGCTCTCTTCAAATAAATCTGCGCCAAGCGCAATTCGAGATCCTCCCAGCGCACGTATTCCTGGTTGATCTTCACCGTGGGTGGTGCGTCTTTTGTCGTCCAGACAACCTGAATCACCACCGTACGTTCCGGCTCGGGTTCGGACCTTTGGTCCCTTGGCGGCTCCGGAATCTGCACTTTCTCTCCATACTCCGGATCCATCGCCACGACCAGCATAAACATGATGATCAGGGTCAGCAGCACGTCAATCAGCGGCGTGACGTTAATCTGCGGACCAGACGGACCGCCGCCTGCCATTGAGAAAGCCATCGAAGTTGCTCCTCTCGGGCACGCGCGTGTCTGCAACCTCAGACACCTCGAATCATCCGGGAGTTCCCCGATCGCATGGCTGAAAGCAGAATCCTCGCTTAACAGGCAGCCTTGCATCTTCGCGAGGCAACCGTGCATCATAAAGTGACGGTCGCGCGCGGGACGGGCGGCCTACTGTGCACCCTTGAGGCCCATGATCGGTCCAACGCGACTCGCACAACTGGCTGTACTGTCTTCGGCCGCTCTGTTTTCTTCGTTCGCACGCGCTCAGGACAATTACGAAATCCAGGTGTACGGTTCCGACACCGTCCCGCGGCGCTCAACCATGGTTGAGATCCACTCCAATTTCACCGTGGACGGCAGCAAGACCGTGCAAGAAGGCGTGCTTCCGACGAACCACGCGATGCACGAAACGCTGGAACTCACGCAGGGAATCAACGCCTGGTCCGAAGTAGGCTTCTACGTTTTCACCAGCATTCAGCCGAACGACGGATGGCAGTGGGTGGGCGATCATATCCGCCCACGCGTACGCGCCCCAGAGAAGTGGCACTGGCCGGTGGGCGCCAGTTTGTCGATGGAATTCGGCTACCAGCGCGCTGCCTTCTCTGCCGACACCTGGACGTGGGAAATCCGTCCCATCGTCGACCAGAAAATCGGCCGCTGGTATTGGGCAGTCAACCCGGCCTTGGACCGCTCCTTTCACGGACCAGGAGTAAACCAGGGCGTGACTTTCTCTCCTGCCGCCAAATTCAGTTACGATTTCACGAAGAAGATTGCTGGCGGGCTGGAATATTACGGTGCGTTCGGACCGGTGGCCGGCTTTGATTCGCTCAGCAAGCAACAGCAACAGATCTTTCCCACCATCGATGTGGATTTCGGTCCGCAGTGGGAATTCAATTTTGGAGTGGGCATCGGCGCAACCGGTTCGACCGACCACCTCATCGTGAAATGTATCGTGGGCCGCCGATTCTCGTGGCCGCAGGGAAAAACTGCAAGACTGAGGCCGGCGCAACCTTGAAAGCCCAGACACGGGACACTTGAATCTATCCCGGCGGTTCGAGGGCAGGCACCAAAGGCGGCGGTTCCTGCGGGGGTAGGGGGAGTGGATATAGCACCAAGCTCAACGCCCGAAACCGCGGCGCGAAGAAATAAATTGCGTACGCCGGAAAAAAGACGATGACCGGGACCGAGATCAGGGCCATCAGATAGAGAAAGACTGCCAGCAGCATGCAACCCACCACCAGCGCTATGGTGATGGTAAAGACATTCCAGGTCAGGCCCGCGGTCTTTCCCGTCAACACAGCGACAATTCCCATCCCCACAGCCGGAATCGCTAAGATCAACAGCAGAATCAGCGATACGACTCCGATGGCGATCCCGGCGCCGATGGCGAGAACGATCTTCATGAGGACATAAACGGCATAACCGCCTTGTTCTCGGTGGATCATGGGCCATAACCGCCGCCAGCCCTCCACAGCGCCGATACCGTCCAACGCCATTTGCGGCACAACGAAATCCTTCGTCAGCACGTGAACTACAGCCGCAATCAGAAAGAAAAGAGAGGCCAGGAAAAATACAACGATCCCGCCCAGCACCAGCCCCGGCACATGCTCTCGGGGCGCGCTAAACCATCCCATCGCATAGGCGAAGGCAGCAGGGATCCCCACTAGCACAACGATCCCTACCACAGTGACCAGCATGTAGCCCAACTGCCACCAGAAGTACCTCCACCCCGGGCCCTGCCTGCGGCCCCAACCCTGGCGGATATGGCAATCTCTCGAGAGTACGCTGTCGAACAGGATGAACCGCATCACGCTGCTGACGTACATCATGACGACGATGAAGGCGAGACCCGTCACCACCAAGGTCGCGATTAGTCCTCCCAAAATCGCGGGATCGAGCTTCGGCAGACCCTGCTCCAAGAAATGTCGGGAACTCCCCGACTGATGCGGGAAACTCGAGGGGAAATTGAAACTTCCGCCAGAGCCCATCTCCCCCGCCAGTAGGCCGACTACCGCCAGGCGAGTCCATTGCGAGAAGCGAAAGGGCTGTAGCAGCTGCCGCTTCGTGTGCTGGAAGGCCAGTGTGATCGTATCTACAGCTGAAATCGGCAGAATGCACCTCGGTAGAAACTGCTCAGCAGCAAGGTACTGCGAACCAAGGGGGAGAGCAAATCAATTCTTGGGATGAGCATCTGGCATGGGGTCAGCCTCGCTTCGCATGGCTAAGCGGCGGTGCGGTTGTCGCTGCGTACGTGCTTACTCGTAGCGCAGAGCCTCCACGGGATCGAGCTTTGACGCACGCATCGCCGGGACCAGTCCACTGATCACACCCACGACAAGCAACACCATGGTGGAGAGGATCACGGTCATCATGGAGATCCGCAAATGGATGTCTCCTTGCCCGGAGTCGTCTTCAAACAAAGGCCCCATCATGGGCAGGGTCCCGACGGACCAGGCAATTAGATAAGACAAGAACACGCCGATGGCACCGCCGATCAGCATAATCAGAAGCGTCTCGGCGAGGAATTGCAGCTTGATATGGCGTTTGCGCGCTCCCAAGGCGCGTCGCAAGCCGATTTCGCGAATCCGCTCGTCCACCGACACTAGCATGATATTCATCACACCCACACCGCCGATCCCGAGAGTCAACGTACCGATGAAGGTCAGCAATACTTGCAATCCAATCGTCAGCGCATCAATAACGGGACGAAATTCATCCCGTCCGAACATCTGAAATGCTTTGGGATCGGTGGGTGAAAAATTCTGCCGTGTGGCCACAGCGGCCAGCACCTGCGCCATCGCCTTCTTTTCGAACTGCGGAGCGATCGGTTCAAACACCATCACGGCGGCATAGCGTGTGTTCCACAAATCCCCGGCCGCCGAATATGGAATCCACGATGACTCATCATCACTGGAGAAGTAGTTGCTCAGCTGAATCTTCCGCGCCATGACGCCGACCACGGTGAAGCGTACACCGGAGACCTGCACCGTCTCGCCCACCGCCGGTCGTCCGCTAAACAACTCTTCTTTCAACCGGCCCCCCAGGAAGATCACGCGGCGTCGTTCGAGTTCGTCCTCGGCATTAATCCAGCGTCCTTCCGACGGGACTTCATTGCGCATTTCGCCATATTCCGGACAAACTCCGCGCACTGGCGCCGTCCCCACCATGCGGTCGCCATAAGCAATACCCGGACGCCGTACGGTTTCGAGGCACACGTGCTTTACGAGTGGTGCGGTCTGCTTGACCATGTCCAGATCGGCCTGCTCGAGCACAACTTTCTTCCCGGCTCGCTGGCCGCCGGGCTGCTCGCTCGTCTGCTGCGGCCAACAGATGACTACGCTTTTGCCAAACGCATCAAAACCATGCACCAGGACACTGCGAAAACTGCTGCCGTACGCGATCAGGAGCGTCACGGTCGCAATTCCCCAGACGATCCCCAACATGGTGAGGAGGCTGCGAGTCACGTTCCGCTTCAGCGCGATCCAGGCTTCGAGAATGACTTCAATCAACATTCGAGCTCGTCTTAGGAAATACTCGCGTGATACCGGGGCTCAGACCCCGGTCATGACGAGCAAAGCTCGGGGGCGAGCGCGTGACTGGCCACCCGAATGCACGCAACCTATCCGCCGGCCTCATAGCGCAGTGCTTCAATCGGATCTATCGAAGCAGCCCGCCGCGCCGGGTAAAGAGCTGCGCCCACAGCGATCGCTCCCAAAAGTCCGGCAGCAATCAACCCTGAACTCCAACTCGGAATCAGCCCGGCGAAGAAGTCGGGCATGGGTAACATGTTCACCAAAGCGCAGAATCCAAACGCAACGCCCAAGCCAATCCCTCCACTCAACAAAGCAATGATCAGCGCCTCAATAAAAAACTGCCGCAGGATTGTCCCAGCCGGAGCTCCAATCGCTTTGCGCACGCCAATTTCCCGGGTGCGTTCCCGCACAGCGACCAGCATCACATTCATGACGCCGATGCCGCCCAGGATCAGCGTCACAATCCCAACGGCACCCAGGAAGAATTTCATGCCATCGGTCATGGTCTTGAACGCCTGCGCCTCCTGCACCGTGTCCCAGATGGGGCAGGCTTCCTTGTCGTTGGGATCGTAGCGATGCATGCGCGCCAGCGCCACCCGCACTTCGTGCTTGCAGGCGCTATGTTGCTCGACCGATTTTGGCGTCACCAATAGTTGGTCGAATGTGGAACTGGTCCCGGGCGGCTTGTCGGGAAAATCACGGCGCATTGCGGCAAAGGGCACAAAAACTTTGTTTACGTCCCAGCCGTCGTAACTGGAGTCCTGCTTCTTGTTCGCCATCACCCCAATGACCGTGTACGGAAAGTCGTTCAAATAGATCGTGTCCCCCACCGGATTGCGACCGGGGAACAACTGCTTGGAAGCGTCGGATCCGAGGAACGCCACGCGTCGAGCCTCGCGCATGTCATCCCAATCGTAGAAACGTCCTGCACCAACATCGAGACTGCGGATGTAACCAAACTGGGGATACGAACCGGTCACCGTGAAAGCCGCGTTGTTGAAGTTAGAGTGGGTGCGTACGGTGTCCTGCTCGAGTTCCGGAATCGCGTACTCGCAGTCAGGCGACTCCGCTTGCACCACGGCGACGTCCGGATCTTCCCAGTGCACCACGCGTCCGGCGTGAGTACCGCCCGCCTGCAGGCTTGTACGTCCGTGGAAGACGATCATCACGTCCTTACCGAGATTCCGGGCCTGCTCGGCTTGGCCTTTGCGCAGCCCTTCGCCGGCAGCCACCATGAGCACAATTGAAACGATGCCCCAGGCGATCCCGAACATAGTCAGGAAGGCGCGCAGCTTGTGGGACCATAATGTCCGCAGGACGTCGAAAATGAGATCACGTACTGTCATGACACTGGCTTGGACGTGGCCGGAAACAGAAGGTCATCCTCCTCACCCGCCTACCGTTAGATACGCATCGAGCGGAGCGTTTGTTGCAGGAAAAATCGAGGAAAACGGCTGTTTCGATCGAGATGGGACTGGGGCTTCTTTGGGTGGTGTAGGGTTTTGCAATGCGCCCTAATCCTCAAACTTGAACCGACACCAGCCGAGCGCGGTCCAACCATCCGTCGAACTGGTTTAGCGCCAACTCACACTGCAGGCGACGCCGTTCCTTGCGGTCGCGAATCTTCTTCTCCAGAGGAGGCAGGAGGTCAAACGTGATATTCGCCGGCTGAAAGTTTTTCGCATCCGCATGCGTCACATAGTGGGTCAGCGAACCGAAGGCCGAAGCTCGCGGAGCAGGCCACATCTCGGCTCCGGAGGCCATGGCGGCAACCTGCATGCCAGCTAACAGCCCGGTCGCGATCGATTCAATGTAGCCTTCGACACCGCAGATCTGCCCCGCAAAGAAAACCTGCGGATGCGCCTTCATCTGGAGGGTCTCGCGCAGCAAGGTCGGCGCATTGATGTAGGTATTGCGGTGAATCTGCCCGTAGCGCAGAAATCGGGCGTTCTCCAGCCCCGGAATCAGCCGCAGTACCCGTGCCTGCTCACCAAATTTCAAATGATTCTGGAATCCAACCAGGTTGTAGGAATCGGCCCGAAGGTTTTCTTGCCGCAACTGCACGACGGCATAGGGCATTCGACCCGTTCGCGGATCGATCAGCCCAACCGGCTTCATCGGGCCGAACCGCAGCGTATCCCGCCCCCGCCGAGCGATTTCCTCAATCGGCAGGCAGCCTTCGAAATAATTCAGATTCTCCCAATCGCGCTCCTCGACCGACTGCGCTGCCAGCAGCGCATCGTAAAAGCGGCCGTATTCCTCTGGCGTCATCGGACAGTTGATGTAATCCGCCGATCCTTTGTCATAGCGCGCCGCCATGTACACTCGCGCCATGTCAATCGAATCCGCCTCTACAATCGGGCTGATCGAATCGTAGAAGAACAGGTGAGGATTGTGTGGAGCGGGCGCTCCCGCCCGCTCGGGTTTGGACTCCTGTGCCACTTCACTCAGCCGCGCAACTTCTGAAGTCAGCGCGCTCGAGGTCAGCGGCCCCGTGGCAATGATGGTAAGTGCTCCAAGTTCGTCCACTGCCGTGACTTCTTCTCGCTTTGCCACGATCCGCGAATCCCTTGAGATCGCTTCGGTCACCCGAGCCGCAAAGGTTACGCGGTCCACCGCCAAGGCGTGCCCTGCCGGAACCGCACATCCCCGTGCGATCTCCAGTAGCAACGAGCCCGCGCGTCGCATCTCTTCTTTCAGCAACCACGGAGCCGTGTTCTCACTGTCCGATTTCAGCGAGTTCGAGCAGACGAGTTCCGCAAAGTCCGCAGTCTGGTGTGCTGGGGTCGACCGCACCGGCCGCATTTCGAAGAGTTCCACGTCCACACCCCGCCGTGCACACTGCCATGCCGCCTCGGACCCAGCCAGCCCTGCACCGATAATTTTCACCTTTGCCATGGCGTGTCTATTTCGACGGTCGAGGCGCTTTTCGTGGTTCGTGAATTCTTTCGTTCCGCTCGAACATCTCGATAAACTCCCCGATCTTCCGGGTGCGCGTCTCCATCTTCTTCCCCTACCGCGTACCGGTTCGCGCCATCGAGAGACTGGGAAAAAACTCCAGCCTGCGGATTTACATCCCGTGCCATCTGAAACTCTTCCGGGACCCTGGCGGACTTAGGCGAATCATACGCCGCATCCCAAGTGCCGCTCTTCCTGGCCGCCTCTATTGCTCGCAAGTCCGCAGCTTTCATCAAGCCGCCTGCGATCAGGAAGACCGCCTTCACTCGCTCTCAAAGCGCCTTCTCCGCCAGTCGTCGTAGCGGTTCATCGCTGAGAAGCACGGGCCGCCATTGATCACGAAAGGTCGCTCCCAGCGCTTTATATAACTCGATCGCCTTATCATTCCAGTCAAGCACCTCCCACTGTATTCCGTAACAGTGTTCTTCGACTGCAATCTGTGCAACCGCGGCCAGCAGTCCTGTCCCGATGCCGCGCCCGCGAAACGCCTCCCGCACGAACAAGTCTTCCAGAAACAATCCAGGGCCTGCCCACGTGGAGTAGTAACCAAAAAACAATGCATATCCCGCCGCAAATCCATCCCATTCGCCGATGAGCGCACGGAAGCGCGGGCGGTCCCCGAATCCATCCCGCGCCAAATCCTCCTCGCGGATGGTCACTAGATCGAGTTCGTGCTCATACTCCGCCAGTTCCCGGATCATGGTCCGCAGCAGTGACGCATCATGAAGGCTTGCAGGACGAATCTGAAGCATATCCGGTGGGAACCTCTCGTGGTAGTTAGTGCAAAACGGGTGTAGCGTCCGTGGCGATGCAGACCCAGGTTCCGTGCTTGAACAGCCAAGTATCAACAAAGCGTTCGCGCCGGGTATACGGCTTGCCTCCCTCGACCCCCTTCACTCGCATGACTCCAGTCGCGATCGCGACATTTCCGAATACATGCACGTTGAAAGATTCCGGCGCGACCTGCTGCTGTTGCGCGCTGGACTGCGGGGTGGACGGCTTTACACTGGCGAGAAATTCCGCCTTGGTCTGAACGGATCCGTCATCATTGACCAGTGCAATCGCATCGTCAAGAATCGAATCCAGCGCCTTGGTGTCGCCGGCTTTGTAGGCCTGGTTCCAGAGTTGCTCGAGGGCTATGATTTTCGACTTGGTGGCGGCTTCGGTTTCGGTTTGCCCTAGAACCCATGGCACCGTCGCACAGACCGTAATCAGCACAGCCCAGGCCAGTCTCATCAACGCTCCTCCTCTGTCGCCAAGCCTATTTCATCTCAAGGCATCATCACCGTCGACGGGTTCTGGGTATTTTACAACCCCAAAATCCTGGCCTGCTCAGCGTCAGGCTGTGGCGTCTGAGGCGCCACCGAGCAGCAGAAAGACGGAAAACAGGATGCTCATTGAACACTACTCCTAGCCCCGCACTCTAAGAGCAGGATCGCAGTGTGACAAGTATCTTTTGCTATGCAGTTGATCGTGGCGGGGCTTGCTGGCCGTTTGCCTGCTGGACTTGGGAGTCCCCCGAGGAGCGGGCCAGAACGACTATCTGCGTGTGACCGTCGGCCCTTGGCAGTTTTCTTACTCGGTAAGGGCCGTCGCCGCTGCCGCTGCGAGCACCCAACCGGTTTGCCTAAAACCGCCAGCGCCTGATCCCGGGCGATCCACCTTTCGCTTGTTTCTCACGATAGATTCCGACCCCGATGGCGGTGCTTCCAAGCGCCTGCACGCTTAGACGTTCGATCACGATCTCGTCCACCTTCGGCGCCTCCCACTTGATTCTTGAACGGTATTCCCCCTGGGTCACCAGCTTACCGTATTCGACATACACCGGGGCGTTATCGAAAATCAGGTTCAAAGCACGATTACATTGCGCGACTGCCCCTCAACCCATTCACGCTCCAGCGCACGAATCGCTGCCGCAGTACCGGCCTCGTCAATCCGTTGTGCGGAAAGCGACAGCGTCGTCATCCAAGTCACAATCAACAGGATGGCGGCAATCCTCATAAGATTTGCTCTCGATGATTGGCGATTTTCAATTTTCTCTTTGCGTCGACAAGCTCGCAATCGCAACCCATCGCCCAGCCTTTAACAACCACGCGTCCACAAAACGACTTCGTCGCGAGAACTGCTTCCCGCGTTCCCCGCCCTTCATCCGGTACAACCCGGTGACGATCGCCGTATCTCCGTGCATCCTCACCCCCATTGCTTCCGTTACGAACTGCAGCCAGTCGACCGTCTGGACAGACGCTAATGCTTCTGATTTGGTCAGCAATCTGCCCTGCGAATTTACGTAGGCGAACGCATCGTCCAGCATCGTGTCGAGCGTCTTCAGGTCTCTCGTCTCGCACGCCTGCAGTTTTGCGATGCGCTCCAACGCAAAAACCTTGGATTCGGCATTCGGATCATCCCCCTGCGCACGACCGACCGGTGCTCCCAGGCAAGCCAGTAACAGCACCAGGGTCAAGGTTTTCATTTGGCTTCCCTCAACTCGGTAGTATCGGCAGGATCGTGTTTGTCCTCTGAAGTGTGCATTCCCCAGCACAAAATCATCCGATCTGCGATGATGAAGACAAACCAGTCTCACTTT
This sequence comes from Candidatus Sulfotelmatobacter sp., assembly GCA_049792875.1. Lineage (GTDB taxonomy): Bacteria > Acidobacteriota > Terriglobia > Terriglobales > Acidobacteriaceae > Sulfotelmatobacter. Next base: position 37,107 of record JBARBI010000004.1, on the reverse strand, counting down.
AAATATCTTGGAGAAATTTTCGATGGCGCGCATCAGCCTGGTCAGCCTTGAATCGGCAACCGCGGAAGTGAAGGACATTTACGAAAACACTCTTCGTGGCAAGCCTGGCAACGCACAGAAAGCGCTAGCCCATCGTCCGGAGATGCTTAAGAATTTTCTAAGCTTCTACGCCAGCGTGGGGCGCTCCCTTGACCGCAAGTTGTACGAACTCATCTACCTCCGCGTCTCGTTCATCAACGGATGCCACTATTGCGCCCAGCACCACGTCGCTTCCTCGAAGCGCGTAGGGCTGACCGCGGCAGACTGGAACGCGCTGAAGGCAGGAGATTATTCGCGCTACAGTGAGAAAGAACGCGCCGCCTTGATCTATGTCGAAAAACTGACGCGCACGCCGCACGCCATCACCGACGGTGACTTCGCGCCCCTGAGCAAACTCTACACGGACCCTGAAATCGTTGACGTGCACCTGCTCACGGGCCTCGCCAACCTCACCAACCGTTTCACCGACCCGCTGGGACTGGAAGTAGAGTTCCCGGAGGAAAAGTCCTAGTTCCTTTGCTGCAAGTTAACGTTGAGCACCACGGACAAAACGAACGGCACCAAACCCCGTTAAAGAATTTCCCGCAAATCCCCTACGCGCCTGGTCACGCGCTCTCTGTCCAGATATTCAAGCAAAGGAATGGCATACTTTCGGCTGACCCCGGTCAGTTCCTTGAATTTCGCCACGTCCATGTTCGGGGATTTGGCTCTCTGCGCTGCGATCGACCCGCGCAACTCTTCGAGCGCACTTTGGTGAAACACCAGTTCTTCAGACACCTTGACTAGCACTTTATCTCGCAGCAAAAGCGTAACGATCTTTTGCGCCCGAACCCGGTCCACCTTGAGTCCCGCCAGCACCTCGTGGAGCGCCGGGACTTTCAACCCCGCCGTCGCAAAGGCCTCTTCGATCTTCTTCTTGGACTCGGCTTCCTCGTCTTTCATGACCACGCCGTGACCGGGCAGTCGCACGAGATCGCCGAAAACCTCGACTATCTTGGCGCGGGACAACAGCTCAAGGGATGCGGCAAACACTTCCGGGGACGATTTCACCTGCTCGCGGAGCGCCTCCCTGGCCATGCCGCTCACCAGCGAATTCTTTTTGTGAAAACTGCCCACCGCACCCACAAGCAATTGCTGCAATCGGACCATTGTCGGCGCGTCGACGAACAGGTCACCAATCCGCATCACGCGCTCCTCTCTTACTGCTGGAGCGAGTCGAGCTTCCACGTAAGACTTCCCCCACCCAGTTTCAGCGACCAGTTGGGACATTGAGATCCCGTTGTAATCGCGCCTCGCAACGCGGGCTCTTAGCATTGCTTCGGGATCGTCACCGCCCATGATCTGCAGGAACTTTTCAAGTTGCATCATGCGCGGGACTGGGGCAGGGTCCAGCACGACCCCACCGCCAATCGTCAAGACCGGCGAAAACTGGCGAATAATGAACCGGTCTCCGGGCAACAGAAGGGTGGACTCTGGAAGCTTGAGGCGAGCAAGCGCTTCCGAGCCTTGGCCAAGCTGCTTCACAGCATGGAGCGCGACCTCCGCCACCGTCTCCATCGTGTTGGAATGGAGGTGCACCCGCGCCCGGGATTTCAGAGGGCGTGGCGCGGAGGGCAACAGTCGGAGCCGCACATCGACTCGGCGAGTCGCCGCAAATGTGGCGACTGGTGCCAGCGTCATTCCACGCGACAAGTCTTCCGTGCTCGCCCCAGCGAGGTTCAGCGCGGTGCGCTGCCCCGCAACCGCTACGTCGGCCTTTTGCCCGTGCACCTGCACTCCGCGCACCCGGACTTTTCGGCCAGAGGGAAAGACTTCCACCTCTTCCTCGCGATGAATCGTCCCGGCCACCAGGGTCCCCGTGACCACGGTCCCAAATCCCTTCATGGTAAACACACGATCGATTGGCAACCGGGCCAGCGCGCGCGAATCGCGCGGCTGCACGCTCGCCGCCGTTGCGATCATCGCCCGCTTCAGATCATCCAGACCAGCACCCGTCAAAGAACTCACGGCAACAACCGGCGACCTCGGCGGCTCCAGAAATGTTCCGCGCAGAAAGTCCTCGACCTCCAAGCGCACCAGGTCTAGCGTCTCTGCATCCACCGCATCCGACTTAGTGAGCACTGTGATTCCGCGTTGCACGCCGAGCAATTGGAGAACGTCGAAATGCTCCCTGGTCTGAGGCTTAATCGACTCGTCCGCCGCAATCACTAGCAGGACAAGATCGATCCCGCCCACTCCCGCCAGCATGTTTCGCACAAAGCGCTCGTGGCCCGGGACATCTACAAACCCCAGGTGCAACAGTTCACCGTTCGCGCCCGGTAAGTCCATGTGCGCGAACCCCAGGTCTATGGTGATGCCACGCCTTTTCTCCTCCTCCAACCTGTCGGCATCGATCCCGGTCAGGGCCTTGACCAGCGCCGTTTTCCCGTGGTCAATGTGCCCGGCGGTGCCCACAATGATCGATTTCATGGCACGAGAATGGTAGCACCCAGAGGTCGGACGAACCCCTGATTCCTGACGGCTCTACCCTCCTGCGCCCCGAAATGCGACAATAGAATCTCTTCCCATGGCCACCTCATTGACCTCTGCCTTTTCTCCGGAGACTCTCCGGCAGCACGGCCTCACACCCGATGAATTCGAGCAGATCAAGCAACTTCTCGGGCAGCGCGAGCCTACCTTCACCGAGCTCGGCATCTTCAGCGTGATGTGGAGCGAGCACTGCTCCTACAAGTCGTCGCGTGTGCATTTGAAGCGCCTGCCCACTCGCAGCAAACTTGTGTTGCAGGGCCCGGGGGAGAACGCCGGCATCATCGACATTGGCGATGGCTGGGCCTGTGCCTTCAAGATCGAATCCCACAATCACCCCTCGTTCATCGAACCTTTTCAGGGCGCGACCACCGGCGTGGGGGGAATTCTGAGGGACATTTTCACTATGGGTGCAAGACCGGTCGCGGTGATGGATTCGCTCCGCTTTGGGCCCATCACACGATCCCATGACGTATCACCGAAGGAACTCCACAAGAATCATTCGGTGCTCGATGGAGTGGTCAGCGGCGTCGCCTCTTACGGCAACTGTTTCGGAGTACCCAACCTTGGCGGTGAGACGAAATTCGAGCCTTGCTATTCTGGAAACCCCCTGGTGAATGCTTTCGCTCTGGGCCTGGTGCGGAAGAACGAAATCTTCTACGCGAAAGCCGCTGGCGAAGGCAACCCGGTGATATACGTGGGAGCGAAGACCGGGCGCGACGGTATTCATGGCGCGACCATGGCCAGCGAGGAATTCAGTGAAGCCTCGGAGGCGAAACGCCCGAATGTACAGGTCGGCGACCCGTTTCTGGAAAAACTCCTGCTCGAAGCCTGCCTGGAGGCCATGCAGACGGGTGCTATCGTCGGTATTCAGGATATGGGGGCGGCGGGCCTGACCTGTTCGACCTGCGAGATGGGCGGGCGCGGCGGGGTGGGCATTGAAATTGAACTCGACCGCGTCCCGCAGCGTGAAACCGGGATGACTCCGTACGAGATCATGCTCAGCGAATCACAGGAGCGCATGCTGTTGGTGGCCCAAAAGGGCCGCGAGGACGAGGTCTTCCGCGTTTTCGAAAAATGGGGCCTCGATGCCGTTGAAGTGGGTAAGGTTACAACGGACAACAAGCTGCGCGTGCTGGAGCACGGCAGAGTCGTGGCGGAAATTCCGAATCCTGCGTTGACGGACGATGCCCCGATCTACAAACGTCCTCTCGCGCGATGGGAGCCACCGGTGCCGCGTGAAATGCCGGACCACGTCAAACTCGGCGGAACCGTCGATTTCACTCCCCATCTGAAGCAATTGCTGGCAAGCCCCAACATCTGCGGCAAACGCTGGGTGTGGCAACAGTATGACCACATGGTCCAGACCAATACGGTCGAAGCGCCGGGGGCGGGTGACGCAGGGGTCATCCGCATCAAGGGCTCGCAGCGCGGGCTTTCAATGGCGCTGGATGGCAATGGGCGCTGGTGCTATCTCGATCCGCGACTGGGCGCGATGCATGCCGTCGCCGAAGCAGCGCGCAAGGTGGCGTGTTCGGGAGCGACACCGATCGGTGCGACGAATTGCCTGAATTTCGGCAATCCCGAAAAGCCGCACATCATGTGGCAGTTCTCGCAAACGATTGATGGGATCAGCAAAGCTTGCGAGGAATTGGAGGTTCCCATCACTGGCGGCAACGTCAGCTTCTACAACGAAACGCTGGGCGAAGGCATTTATCCGACTCCCGTGCTTGGGGTGGTGGGGACCATCGAGGACGTGCACAAGACTGCCAAAATGCATTTCCCCGCGCCCGGACGCACGATCGTGCTATTGCATGCAGGAGACCCAGGCGATATCACCGACGCAGAGACCGAGTTTGGCTCTTCGGAATACGCGAGAGAAGTGTTGGGCACGGTCTGGGGTTACCCGCCAGATCTTGACTTGGAAAAGGAATCTGGACTGCAGAAGGCGGTCATTGAACTGATTCGACTGGGATTGGCGGATTCGACGCATGACTGTGCAGATGGCGGCGTTGCGGTTGCTTTAGCCGAGAAAGCCTTCGCCAAAGGCGTGGGGGCGCGGGTAAATCTGGCGGCCGGCGGCCTTTTTTCGGAGTTTGTGTTGTTTGGAGAAGATGCGAGCCGGATCCTGATCTCCTGCGACCCCGGAGACCTGGCCCGAATCCAAGAAGTAGCAGGGAAGCACGGAACTATGACAGAAGTAATTGGAGAGACAATTCCGGATCGGCTGGAAATCTCGCTCGATGGCAAAGTCGTGATTTCGGCACCGGTTTCTCAGTTAAGCGAAGCTTACGAAGGCGCTCTGGAGTCTGCGTTGCGGACAGACCCGGAATTAGTGGCGGCAGACTGATCCCGCAGGTTCAGAGATTGGGTTTTGAGCTAGCGGCCAAGAGCTAAGCCAGGAGCTAAATGCGGATTTCCGACAAATTTCATGATGAGTGCGGTGTGGTAGCGATCTTTGCCCATCCAGAGGCGGAGAAGCTGGCGTACCTGGGGCTGCATGCGCTGCAGCATCGCGGTCAGGAGTCGGCGGGGATTGTCACCTCCGACGGTCTGACTTCGCGGGCGCACAAGGCCATGGGCTCGGTGGCCGACATCTTCACCGAAGATGTGCTCTCGAAAATGGGCGGCACGCTCGCCATCGGCCACACTCGCTACTCTACCGCGGGCGATTCTGCGCTGCTGAACGCTCAACCGATACTGGTTCAATCGAACAAGGGATCCATTGCCGTGGCGCACAACGGCAACCTGGTCAATGCCGTGCAGGTCCGCGCGCGCCTGGAGAATCAAGGCTCAATCTTTCAAACCAACAGCGATACCGAAGTCATTGTTCACCTGATCGCCCTTTCTAAGGAGCACACACTGCCGGAGGCGGTGGCGGATGCGCTGCGGCGGGTCGAGGGAGCATTTTCGCTGGTCATGATGAGTAACGACCGCGTCTTCGCGGTGCGTGACCCGCGCGGCTTTCGCCCCTTGGCCATGGGCCGGATTGCGGCCTTGGAGGGCCAGAAACACGACACGATCGTCTTTGCCTCGGAAACCTGTGCTTTTGACCTGATCGGCGCCGAGTACGTTCGCGACGTGAAACCGGGGGAACTGATCGTGGTTGGGCCGGAAGGAATCAGTTCACGTTTCTATTCGACGGCCGCGCCGCAATCGAGCTGTATCTTCGAGCATGTCTACTTCTCGCGCCCTGACAGCGTGGTCTTTGGCCGCGCGGTGCAGACCAGTCGCGAGGAGTTGGGCCGCCAATTGGCGCGGGAAGCTGGCGTGGAGGCTGATCTGGTGGTCCCTGTGCCCGATTCCGGCGTAACCGCGGCGGTAGGCTACGCCGCCGAGAGCGGGATCCCGTTTCGCTTTGCGTTGATCCGCAACCACTACGTGGGACGGACCTTCATTGAGCCCAGCCAGAGCGTCCGCGACTTTGGCGTGAAACTGAAGCTGAATCCTGTGCGCTCCCTGCTGCAAGGGAAGCGCGTGGTGCTGATCGATGACTCGATCGTGCGCGGCACCACCAGCCGGAAGATCGTGCGCATGATCCGCAGCGCGGGGGCGAAGGAAGTACACATGCGCATCTCGTGCCCGCCGACGATTTCGCCCTGTTACTACGGCGTGGATACGCCTTCGAAGAAACAACTGATTGCCGCCAACAAGTCGGTGGACGAGATTCGAGATTACATTGGCGCGGATTCACTGGCTTATCTGTCTTTGGAGGGTCTGAAGAGGGCTTGTGGCGAGGGGGAGAAGATCTCTTATTGCTCGGCTTGTTATACGGGGGTTTATCCAACCGAGATCATTGATGTGGAAGAGATCCTCCCGGCTGCGGTGCGGCGGTAGATTCCTCGCTTCGCGAGCAAGGACAATAGCAGTGACCGACAAAAATGGAAGCATGGAAATCGGGGCGGCCTTGTGGCCGCCCCGAAATTCTTGGAACGGAAAGACTAGTTCATCGCGTGAGCGACTGCATCCGGGTTACCACGCGTCGTTTGAGATTCAAATGCTCCGATGAAACCAGAGTGATTGTTCATGAAGTCGCTGGTCAACTGGTCGTAGTCTCCCATGTAAATGGGGTTGATGAACAGGTCGTTGCCGTGCGTGGGAGCCGAGGATGCCAGGCCGATGTCACTGTCAGTGAAACTGAAGCCGCCGTCGGTGGATTCACCACAGTGACGTCGAATCGCAAAGTTCTCCCAGTCGGCGCGACGGTCATAGTAGCAAACGGCCACGATGCCCCGGTTGTCGACAGCAATTCCAGACTGGTAGTGGTCGTGACCACTGCCCAGGCGGGACTGGATGTCGCTGTTCACCTTGATGGGAGAAAAGCCCCATGTGGCTCCACCGTCGAAGGACGCGCGGAGGAGAACATCGTCGTAGGCGTAAGCGCCTTGAATGGCCAGCGGATCGGGAACGATCTTGTCGCGGCCGTCGGCCCAGGTGATGTAAAGAGCGCCGTCCGTGGCCGTTCCGGAATGATCGATTGCCATGGCCATATCCAGGAAGTCACGGAATTCGCCCTGCAGATAGTAGGAATCTCCCCCCGGCTGAATTGAGGCTTCCACGGTCACCGGCGCAGACAGGGTGTGCTTCGCAAAGGAAGAGATCTGGATCGCTCGCGGGCCCAGCGGGAAGTTGCTTCCGAGATTAACCCATGAAATGTACAGCTTCCCCGTGGAACTCACGGCCATTTGTGATCCCTGGACCGCTGCGTTGCCGCAGACTTCGATGGCCACGTTGGGAGCAGACCAAGTCACGCCACCGTCACGCGACTCCACAAACTCGATCGCGGTGCGGAAATCATTGGGGCAGGCCGTGCTCGAAAAGGTGAAGTCGAAGTCGGTGTAGGAAACGAAGATGCGCTTGTGGTTGGAAGGATCGATAGTCGACCAGGGCTTGTCGAGCGAGTGCGAGTTCCCGTCTTTGGAGATCGCAGCGACCGGATCGCCCCAGCTCTTGCCGCCGTCGGTCGACGTGTTGATGGAAATCGCCACGAACGGGTTAAAGCTGCTGTCGAAATAGTCGAAGATCTGGGTGTAGTAGAAGGTGTGGGCATCAGCGCAGTTCACGCCGGGGTCGCCACCCAGGAAGTTGTAGATATTGGGACCAGGATTGATCGGGCCGATATCGGTGAACGACGCTCCGCCATTGGTGGAGTACGACGAGCCACTGAGACTCTGGCCGCCCGTTCCCGTAAAGAAGAAGGGAGTCTCAAACACGCTTCCCGAATCGTTATAGCCGACCACAACGCTGTTCCCGCAACGCGCCGTGGAAGTCTCGCTCTGGGTGAATCCTCCAAAAGAGGACCATGCGATATCACTATTCGGATTGGAAACCGGAACGATGCCTCCTGACGCAGCCGGTGTGGCGGCCCCCGAAGCAGTCGCCGTGGCGGCACTCCGCGCCACTTTGGCGCGTGCCACAAACGTTGGATCCGTTAAGCGCATGCCGTATTTTTCCCAGACACTCGCCAAGTGAACGATGTTGGATGTGCCGTCGAGCATTTTCTGGTGTCTTGCATCGAGTTTGCTAACCGATGCTTTGACCTGCTGCAGGATTTTATTGGTTGCGACAACTTTCTCCACCGACACCTGTGCCCCTGCAATCGACGACGCGAGCACAGCTGTGCCGAAAGCGCCGACTAAAAAGCGCGAGAACCTGGCTGACTTGATCAACTTCGTCTCCTTTTGACAACGCATCGACAGCGTTTTGTGATTCGTGAACAGTTGAATAGTGTGAACGCGATGGGCCAATACGACTTGGGCTAGTAGTAAGCCACTGCGCAAGGGCTCCCGTCAAGTCAAAACGTCGGCACAGATCGGAAAAGCACACTGGCGAGCAGCCTTTCGAAGACCGCGAAATCGCTCGCCGGGCACAGCATTTCGGCCATTTCTGGAAAATCGACGGGCTCAGACCCGGGGCTTTCGTGCGCGCACGACGCGTGGAATACACTGCAGATCGGGAAGGATGCGAACCTCGTCCCAGTCAGTGAGAAGGCGTCGCACCGGGTCGGCAATGCTGCCGCTGATTTCCAGGATAAGCCATCCACCGGGTCGCAGAGCCGTGTGAGCCTGTGGAACTAGCGGGGCGATGATTTCAACTCCTGCAGGTCCGGCAAACACCGCGTTGCGTGGCTCGAAGTTGCGGACCTGTAGTTGAACCTGATCTTCTTCCGATTCACCGACGTATGGCGGGTTGGACACGACGAAATCCAGGCCGGCGAGGTGGAGGCCTTCGATCAGGTCCGCTTGATGAAACTGGACGCGCTCCGCGAGTTGATGACGGGCAGCGTTGGCACGAGCGATTTCCAGAGCGGCAGCAGAGATGTCGGTGGCGTGGATCTCGGCGCCAGGAAATTCTTTGGCCAGAGCCAGGGCAATACAGCCCGAGCCGGTGCCAACGTCGAGGATGCGGATTGTGTGGGGCGGGCACTGTTGCCCGCCGGTCGCGGCGACACCAGCCAGTTCGAGGACGGTTTCGATCACATGCTCAGTCTCAGGGCGGGGGATCAGCACGGCCGGAGTGACGATAAGGTCCATGCCCCAGAATTCCTGATGTCCCGTGATGTATTGTGCGGGCACACCTCGCACGCGTTCGGCAAGGGCGGCTTCATAGTGCGCTCGCTCGTCAGCAGTCAGTACACGCTCAGGATGTGCGAACAGGTAGGCGCGGTCACAGTTCAGAACGAACATTAGAAGCATTTCGGCATTTAGACGCGCGGACGGCACGTCGTTCGCAGTTAGGCGGGTGATCGCGGACGAGAGCGCTTGGCGGAGTTGCATCCTTCATTTCACCACGGAGACACTGAGCCACGTGAAAACTAAGGTGGGAGGAGGTCTTAGCTTCAGATCTGCCCCATCTGCTCCCACTGATACCCCAGATAGATCATCTGGCCGATGTGGTGTTGCAGGTGAGCAGCACACTGGACGATCATGTCGAGTCGGTTCTGAGCACTCGCACCGGCACCTGAATACTCTGCGGCCCACTCCTCCGACGACTGGTTTCGGATGGTGCGGACGACCATCCCAACGGCATCGTCGAAGCGCCTCAGGGCTTCCTCTTTGGACGGCGGATTCGGGTCACTGAATTCGCGAGGGCGGTCGCGGACATATCCCGTCTCAGCAATCCGCGCGCCGATGTAGTAGTTCAGGTTGCCCGTGAGGTGCAGGACCAAATGCCCAAAACTGTTTCCAAAAGGGAAAGGCTTCTGCCAGAACCGTTCGTCTGCTAGCGGCGCGGCGAGTTCGTGGACGCGGGCCGCATTCTGGAAATAGCGGTCTGCCAGCACTGACGCGAGTGTTGGCCCGAAATCAGACATACTCCCTCCCACTTGTGCAGACAATTCGGCCGGATCGCCGAAGGCGGCTGTCTCTACCCAACGCGACTAGACCACGCCAGCGGTTTCCTGCTTCAACTTTTCAGCCTGGTAGTACGTGGTCAGAGCCTCAATCAGTGGCTGCAATTTTCCGTCCATGACCGCCTCCAACTGGTGGATGGTGAATCCAATGCGGTGGTCGGTGAGGCGGTTCTGAGGAAAATTGTAGGTGCGAATCTTCTCGCTCCGGTCGCCCGAGCCCACCATCGCCTTCCGCTCTTTCGCGAGCGCCTGCTGCTGCTTCTCCATTTCGATTTCGTAGAGGCGGGAACGCAGCACGCGCATGCCTTTCTCGCGGTTCTTGATTTGCGACTTTTCGTCCTGGCAACTCACCACCGTGTTGGTCGGGATATGAGTGATCCGGACGGCGGAGTAGGTAGTGTTCACCGATTGCCCGCCAGGGCCGGACGAGCAAAACGTGTCGATGCGTAAATCTTTGGCCTCGATCTTGATATCAACGTCTTCAGCCTCGGGCAACACAGCGACCGTAACGGCCGAGGTGTGGACGCGCCCTTGCTGCTCAGTAGCGGGCACACGCTGCACCCGATGAACTCCACTTTCATACTTCAACTGCGAGAACACCCGGTTACCTTCGATGATTGCTATAACTTCTTTCAGGCCCCCGGCGGACGATTCCGAAGACGAAAGTACTTCCACCTTCCAGCGCTGAGTTTCCGCGTATCGGGTATACATCCGGAAAATCTCCGCCGCAAACAACGTCGCCTCGTCGCCCCCCGTCCCGGCCCGGATTTCAAGGATAATGTTCTTTTCGTCGTTTGGGTCTTTGGGCAGGAGAAGGACTTTCAGGTCATCCTCAACAGCCTTGACTCGACCTTCCAGCTGGTTGAGTTCCTCCTGGGCGTAGGCGCGCATCTCTGGATCTTTTTCCTCTACGAGCAGGGCCTTGCTGTCCGCAATTCCCTTGGTCAGATCCTTGTATTCGCGATACTTCTCGACGATAGGCGCGATTTCGCTGTGTGCCTTGGCGGTCTTCTGATATTTCGCCGAGTCGTTCACAATCTCGGGCGAAGCCAGCGCGTTGGTCAGTTCTTCATAACGGGCTTCGATTTGGTCGAGTCGTTCAAACATATGGAGGACCTTCGTAAAGATGTAGCTTGCTACGTCTTGGTTCGGCCGCGGGCCCGGTTCAGCACGGGCGAGACGTAACCAGTTACGTCCCTACGGCATTGTAGTGTTGTCAGGAGGGGGAGAGAAAGTATGCGCGGCGGGACCGCTAGGCAATCACCAACTCGCCCCCGCGTTCCTTCTCAAGCGACATGGCGTGATCGAGTGCGTCGATCGCGCATTGGGCCTGCTCGTCGGACGGAGGCTTCGTGGTGATGCGCTGCAGCCAAAGCCCCGGAGCAGTCATCAGCGCAAACAGTGACCCGCGGTGCTTGGCCGCGAAGCGGATGATCTCATACGATACTCCGGCGATGAGCGGCAACAGGGCGATGCGCGAGGCAAAGCGCGCCCAGAACGTGGTGAACGGCACCAGCATGTAGAAGCCGATCGAGATCAGCATCACCGTCATCAAGAAACTGGTTCCGCAGCGCGGGTGATAGGTCGAATACTTCTGCACGGCTAGGGTGTTGAGCGGGTCCCCATTTTCGAAGGCAAAGACCGTCTTATGCTCGGCGCCGTGATACTCGTAGACGCGCCGAATGTCCTTCCACAGCGACACCCCCCAGATGAATAGCAGGAACAATACTAGCCGGATACCGCCATCGATCAGATTGAAAACGATGCGACCGCCTAGTGCGGGGTCGATCTTCTTGAGTTCCGTCGCCGCCAACAGCGGGATGTACTTGTACATGAAGATGAAGAAGGCCAGCGAGATCAGGATATTCACCGCCGCCAACCAGTTGCTGATGGTAGCAGCTTTTTCGCGTGACTTGGATGATTCCGCCTCGCTTCGCTTTGGCGGGACAGCCGAGGCGGCCGTGCCTACATGGCCCTTCTCATCTTCCTCCATCATGTCTTCGATGGCGACATTGGCCGAGAAGCGCAAAGCGCGGTAACCCAGATTCATGGCGTAGCCGAGCGTCATGACCCCGCGCACAATGGGCCAAGCCATCCAACTATGCTTCTCCGAAGGGCGTTCCAGAGGTTCGCTCATAGTGACGACCTCGCCGGAGGGTTTGCGGCAGGCGATCGCCCAGGCGTGTGGGGAGCGCATCATCACTCCTTCGAGCACGGCTTGCCCGCCAACCAGGGTCTCTTCCCCACTTTCGAGGGCGGGGAGAAGTTGCACGGCGGCGAGGAATCGCAGGTAATTTCTCAATCTACGCACGGCAGTTTAGATGCTCCTAACTCACACACGACGCAGCTTCAAGCATAACACAGGCCCAGGGATCGTTAGACTGGCTTGCTGGCACGCTAAGTCGAAGCAAGGCCGCGGGTTAGCAGCACGCACACTCAGTGCAGAGAAAGCCTTCGCGATCGCCCGGTGACGCTGGCGCTACCATAGCAGCGGGGAAAATCAAGGGGGTTCATGCGCCAGTTGGCTACAGCCTGCGAAGCGATTGCGGGAACCACCAAGAAACTGCTCAAGACGGCGATCGTGGCGGATTATCTGCGGTCGCGAACCACGGATGAGGCGGCCGTGTCGGCCATCTTCCTTTCAGGGCAGGCGTTTCCGGCTTGGGAGGAGACGACCCTTCAGGTCGGTGGTCGGTCGCTTTGGCAGATTGTTGCGGAGTCGTCCGGGAAAAATGAAAGCGAACTGACCGACGCGTATCGGCGCCACGGCGACCTGGGAGCGGTCGCCGGCGAACTCCTTCCTGCGCGCCCAGGTCAGGGTCTGGCGGTGCTGGAGGTCGAGGGAGCTTTTCGTCAGATTGCAGCGGCACGTGGGCCGGCGGCCAAAGCGTTCATCGTCGGCGACCTGGTTTCACGCGCGACACCACTCCAAGCCAAGTACATCGTGAAGATCATCACCGGCGATCTGCGGATCGGACTGAAGGAGAGCCTGGTCGAGGAAGCAATTGCCAGGGCTTATGGCAGCGCTCTGGCGGACGTGCAGCGGGCCAATATGCTATTGGGCGACATCGGGGAGACGCTGAGGTTGGCATCGCGGGGCAAGCTGGCCAAAGCGCCCATGCGATTGTTTCATCCACTTGGATTTATGCTCGCGAGTCCGATCGAGTCGCCCGAGAAAGGGCTGAGTTACTTCCCAGAAGCTGCCGTGGAAGACAAGTACGATGGCATCCGCGCACAGGCTCATGTGGCACGCGGCGAGGTAAAGCTTTTCTCGCGCACGCGGGATGAGATTACCGAGTCGTTCCCGGAGTTGCCGGATGCTCTGGCCGGACTGCCGCAGGACGCCATTCTCGATGGTGAGATTGTGGCGTGGGATTATTCGGCAGCTCGGGCGCGACCCTTCAGCGCCCTTCAGCAACGACTGGGGAGAAAGAAGGTGAGCAACAAGATGTTAGAAGAGGTTCCGGTCGCGTTCCTCGTGTTCGACGTCTTGTATGCGGGCGAAGAATTGGTGATCGATCGATCGCTGCGGGAGCGGGCGCGAATTCTGGATGACCTACTCGCAGAGAAGAATCGTCCCGCCCACGGCGACACGAAGGCACAGAACAAATCAGTCAAGGATGGAACGCAGGGGAAGCTAACGTTCGGTAATGAAGAAGAAACTGTAGCCGCTCAGGTCCTTCGTGCGCCGGTGTTCCGCGCTGGGTCGACAGCTGAGGTGGAAGACCTCTTTGCCGCCGCTCAGGAGCGGGGCAACGAAGGTCTGATGATCAAGGACCTCGATTCGCCTTACAAACCGGGCAAGCGCGGGAGGTCGTGGCTGAAGATGAAGCGCGAACTGGCCACACTCGATGTCGTCGTGACCCAGGTCGAGTATGGGCACGGCAAGCGCATAGGCGTGCTTAGCGATTACACCTTCGCCGTGTGGGATGGCGACCGACTGGTGAACATTGGCAAGGCTTATTCCGGCTTGACCGATGCCGAGATCGCCGAGATGACGCAGTGGTTCCTCGATCACACAATAAAAGATCAAGGATTCCGGCGGGTGGTTGAGCCCAAGATCGTGCTGGAGGTTGCATTCAACAACATGATGCAGTCTGACCGGCACGAGAGCGGGTACGCGCTCCGCTTTCCGCGAATTGCGCGAATCCGGCCGGACAAGTCGGCAGAAGAGGCGGACACGATTCAGCGGGCACGTGAGATCTTCGACCGGCAAAAAGGATAGCAGCTAATGCGGATGTTTTAGTGGCTGTGGTGGTGGTGTTCTTCGCTCTCCGCCACGGGGATCACACAGCCATGCGCCACCTCGCACACCACGTGCTCGAACTGGATCGTCGTATGGACAATGCGGAAGTCGCGCAGCAGGCATTCCTTCACGTCGCGCAAGATGCGCTCACTGACCGACGGCGGAATGTCGGCGATGGAGATGTGGCAAGAGAGAGCGTGGGTCTCTGACCCGATGCTCCAGACATGGAGATCGTGCACATCATTGACTCCACCAATCGAACGAATGGCCGACTCGATCTTCTCCAATTTCATGCCGCGCGGCGTGCCCTCGAGCAAAATATTGAGCGTCTCGCGCACAATGCCGAAGCCCGACCACAGGATCAGTACCCCGATCCCGAACGAGAGCGCGGAATCGATCCAGTAATTCCCCGTGACAAGAATGGCCCAGCCTCCGACGATCACGGCTGCGGTCGATAGCGTGTCCCCGACTTCGTGCAGCAAAGCGCTGCGAATGTTGACGTCACCGCCGGAACGCCTGCTCGAGCGATACAGCAGCAGCGCGATCACTCCATTCATCACCACGCCGGCCGCCGCAACCCACATCATCAGGCTGGCCTGCACAGGCTCGGGATGCTGCAGACGCCGGAAAGCCTCGTAAAAGATGAAGAACGAAACCGCGACCAGCGAAGTGGCGTTGACCAGCGCCGCCAACACTCCCGCCCGATGGTAGCCGTAGGTCTTGGTGGAATTGGCCGGGCGCGACTGGAAATAGACCGCGACCAGCGACAGCAGCAGAGCGAGGAAGTCGGAAAGATTATGTCCGGCTTCGGAAAGCAGCGCCAGGGAGTGGGCGCGGATGCCGGCCACAACCAACAGCACGATGTAGGCCAGGGTCACGCCGAGCGAGATTTTCAGAACCCGCGTGGGTCCCCCCGCGCCATGTACGTGCACGTGCATTGTTTCAGTGTAAGGGCGCCCGGCGCAGCCTTCAAGGGTATCCAGGTACAGAGGTCACGACGAAAGGTCGGCCGTCGCCAGAGGTGCACAACCCCGACCCCTCTCAGGCCGGGTTGTGCCGTCATCGCTCCCGGAGACTCTCACATGGTCGGCAGCCAGCAGGATGGGCTTCTTGTCCTGAAGACGAATCTAAGGAGCAAAGGAAAACTACTGCCGCCCGTCAGTGGATGTGCTTTTCCACTCCATCGCTTCCACCTTTGGAGCACGAGCTCTAGCCGTGGTTCTCACCGGAAGGGGACGAGACGGACTCAGGGGATGCGAAAGGCTTCGCGGATTAGGAGCCCGGATCTACGTGCAGGATGAAGCCAGCAGCGTGGTCTGGGGCATGCCAGGCTTCGTAGCCCGGGCTGGCCTGGCGGATAAGACTCTGCCCCTGGATGAGATCGGTGCTGAAATTGTCCGCGCGACGACCCTGCCGGTCGCTGCCCGAACCCAATCCTGAGGATTGGAGAACTCAACTCTTGGTCAGGCTATTGAGGTAGCGGTTGTTGTAGAACGTGGTCGTCTTCTGCACGAACTCGATCACCTTGAGCATCCGCTCGCGGCCTTCTCGATTCATCTCCCTGAACTGTACCGCGATGCCGGAGCCGGGATCGAGCCTCGCCACCACCCCCTCAGCCGACAAGCTCGGATCATCCATGGAGAATCCCAGCTTGATTCTGCTGCCCGGCGCAAGAATCGTGCTGGTTTCCACGAAGCAACCGCCCAGGCTGACATCGGTCAGATTAGCGAACAGCGGAGTCCCTCCCGCTTCGGTTTGCATTTCAATCGTTACCCGGCATTTCAAGCGTGGATGGGAGCGGCGGTCTTTGTAAGAAAGCTGCTTCTGCTTTTCCAGGTACATACGGCGGTCGGCTTCGGCCAGAAGCTGCTCCGCGTCTTTGCCGTCTTCCGGATACAGTGCGCGTCCGACGCTGAGCGACAAAATGTCTTCGCCACATACTTCACTTCCCGCCTGCCGGGCCAGCGTTCGCATCTGCTCGGCTTTCTTGGCAGCCGCATCGGCCGCAAGCCCGGGAGCAATCACCACAAATTCGTCTCCACCCATGCGCGCGACGTAGTCGTATTCACGGCAACTGTCTTTGAGCGCCTGGGCAAACAGGCGCAACACGCGATTGCCCTCCAGATGCCCGAAGCGGTCGTTGATCTGTTTGAAACCATCCATGTCCGAAACCATGACAGTGAGCGTCGAGTTGTCGCGCTTGCAGCGGGCCAGTTCACGGTCGAGTTGCAGGAAAAGAGAGCGCGCATTGGGCAGACCCGTAAGGTAATCGGTAGTCGCCGAATCTTCTGCCTGCTGATACTTGAGAGCGTTCTCGATAGACAGCGCCATTTTGCCGCTGACCGCAAGCAGAATGCGCAGGTGGTCCGAAGTGAAAGCGTCACGTTCCCCGCGGTAGAGCGCGAGCACTCCAATGACTCCGGAAACGCCTTCTAGCGGCACTGCCAGCGCAGAGCGCAAGGTGCTGAACTTGGAAGGATCGTTCAGGTATCCCGGTTCTACGGACGGGTTGCCGTTGATGATCGGCTTCCGGTTGTGCGCCACCCAGCCCGAGAGTCCTTGCCCGATCGGAATACGCAGCGAGGAGAACAGCCGGTAGTTGTCTCCGTTTACATATTCAGGGACCAGTTCCTGCTCGCGCTTGATGTAGATGGCAATAGCATCGTAAGGCACCATCGGCTTGAGCTTGACCGAAAAGACAGAGAGCGTTTCCGTCAAACTCAATGAAGCGCCCAGGTCCTGGCTGAGTTCGAACAGAGACTGCGCCTCCTGCCGGGCCGCCGCAATGGAAGACAGGAACGTAGTTTCGCGCCCCGCGTAATCCTGCGCGGTGGCGTTCTCGAATCCGGCTGCCGGCTCCAGGCCGCGCTCAATTTTGATGGCGGTCGAGAGCGGACCGTTAGGATCCTGCGCCGACTTCGCCACGGCCAGCCGTTCCAGATGTTGATAACGCTTCTGCAGAATGTCGACGACCCTCGGATCAAATGACTTGCCCGACTCAGCTGCCAGTTTCTGCATTACGTCTCGCAATGGCAAGGCACGCCGGTACTGGCGATCGGACGCGAGGGCATCCAGATAGTCGACGGCCGAAAGGATGCGCGCTCCGATGGGAATCTCCGCTCCCTTCAATCCCAGGGGGTAACCCGAGCCGTCCCACTTCTCGTGGTGGGCGCGTACGATGGGCACGACGGGATAGGGAAAGCGCACTCGCTCGAGAATCTCGGCGCCGACCAGCGTGTGAATCTTCATCTTCTCGAATTCTTCCGGCGTGAGCCGTCCGGGCTTCGAAATGATGTGTTCCGGTACGGCCAGTTTACCGATATCGTGCAAAAGTGCCGCGGCGTGCAGGGCTTCCAAATCCGGCCCTTCTACTCCCAACTCTTTGGCCACCTCAATCGCGTAGATGCGAACTCGCTGCAGGTGCTCGTGGGTCGTGTGATCTTTAGCTTCGATGGCGAGGGCCAGAGCCTCGATGGTCCGGAGATGCAGGTTCGCCATTTCCTCAACGTGGCGTTTCTCGTCCTCCAGTTTGCCGAGATACAGACGATAGGAGCGGTAGATGAGATACACCGCAGGCACCAGCAGCAGCGACGTTTCCCAGTTGAAGGTCTGGTTCAGCCAAGCAATCGTTCCGGCGACTCCCGCTCCTACCAGGTAGTAAGGGAACGACCAGAAGTAACAGTCCACCAGAATCCGGGTGAGAGGCCGGCGCTCCGACAGCGAAATAACGGTCGCGATCGAACCTGCGTTCGCGATGAAATAGACCGTCGCCGCCACCCCCAGCAGCACCGGGCGGTTGTCGATCAGTACATTCGCCAACGGGTGGTGATACACCACGTATGCCAGAGCCGTCGAAACGGACCCTGCGCACACGTTGAACGTCACCTGAATTGCCTTGGGACGCTCCGGGTACAGGCACTGCGCCAGCATTGAGACCGCGCCCAGAATCAGGGTTTCGCTGAAGCTGAGCTCCAGAACGCCGATCAAGATGAACAGAAAATTTACCGACAGTGTGCCGGTAATTCCCGGCAAGTTCACCTTCAGCCGCGACGCCAGAATGGCGATACCTAGATAGCAGATGAACTCGGCGATGTTCTTACTGCTCTGATGAATTCCGCCGTAGAGCAGAGTGGCCAGTCCGGCAACCACCATCACGGTGATGAATAGCCTGGCGGGTAAAGACAGTCCTCTCCACGAGCGCGAGTGCGCAGGCAGACCTATAACAGCGCTGGTTGCACCAGTCATTCGAATCAAGACAATGCGGCTGGGAGGGAAGCCCAGCCATTCATAGATAACAGCTAAGGTGTTTAGAAACAATGATTTAAGCGGATTCTAAGAAACTTCCGTAACTTGCGGAAGTTGGCGGAAAGAGCCCGGTGGTTGCCCGGAAAAACGAGTCGTCCTAGCGACTGGCGTAAGTCTAAGAACTAATGGGACTTCAGCCCCATCGCGAACCCGGTTCCCAGGGTTGTGTCCAAACCGACCAGTAACCGGCGGCGCAGGACGGCGTTTCAGACCGAGTGAGAAACATCCTCTTCGGCAGCGTCGTGATGCGTTCCTGGCATGGAAGCAGCCGAAGATGACTTGCCGCGACGCATGGCGACAATCCCCGTCCTCACCATCTCCAGCACGCCGTAGGGACGGAGCACCTCGAGCAGGCCATCAATCTTGTCCTCTGCCCCGGTGATTTCAATGGTCAGCGAGTCGGGGGCAACGTCGACCACGCGCGCACGGAACACGCTGGCCAGCTCGAGCACGTGCGACCGCGCCTCGTGTGTGGCTGCGACCTTGATCATCGCCAGATCCCGGACGATGGCTGGCTGATTGGTGATGTTCTCCACCAGCAGCACGTTCACCAGCTTATAAAGATTGGCCTCGATCCGACGTGACTGGTCATGGTCCGCGTCGACCGTGATCGTCATACGCGAGACTTCGGGCTTTTCCGTGCGGCCCACCGTCAGCGAATCAATATTGAACGCGCGGCGGCGAAACAGCGAAGCTACGCGCGTCAAGACGCCAGGTTTGTTTTCCACGTACACCACGTATGTGTTCAGCATGTCTTCTCTATTCGTCGGCAGCGGTCTCAACAATCTTACTGGGCCTCCGGATCATCTCGTGCAACGACGCCCCCGCCGCCACCATGGGATACACCGTGTCCTCTTGTTCCACTCTGAAATTGATGAGCACCGGCCCGTCGTGCTGCCGCGCCGCCCGTACCGAGGGCACAACCTGCGAGCGCTCCGTGACGGTCATACTGCGAATGCCATACGCCTCGCCGAGTTTGGCGAAGTCGGGGTTCAGTAGCGGGGTCGCGGCATAGTTGCGCTCGTAGAAAAATTCCTGCCACTGCCGCACCATCCCGAGAAACCCGTTGTTGATGATCGCGATGTTCACTTTCAACTTCTCCTGCACGATGGTCGCAAGCTCACACAGCGTCATTTGGAATCCGCCGTCTCCTACGACTACCCACACGTCTGCCTCCGGCCGCGCCACCTTTGCGCCAATCGCCGCAGGCAAGGCGAAGCCCATCGTACCCAAACCTCCGGAAGTGATCAGGCTGCGTGCCTTCTCGTGCTTGTAATATTGCGCCTCCCACATCTGGTGCTGGCCCACGTCGGTCACCACCACCGTGTCGCCGTCGCGCGTCTCGCGCCAAAGATCATTGATCACGTGTGCCGCGTACAGATGCCCGCTATCGGGCAGGTTCTGGATATCGCGCACCGCGGCATCGCCCTTCAGTTTGTCGATGGAGTCAAGCCACTCGCTGCGATCAATGGATTCGACCTGCGGCAATAACTCATGCAACACTTCCCGCAGATCACCGACGAGCGGAACGTCCACTTTGACGTTCTTGTTGATCTCCGCGGGATCGATCTCGATGTGGATCTTCTTGGCATTCGCCGCATAAGTCTTCAGGTTTCCGGTCACGCGATCATCGAAGCGCATCCCGAAAGCCAACAGAAGATCGGCCTCCTGAATCGTGTGATTCACCCACGCCTCGCCGTGCATGCCCATCATGCCCAGGTTGAGTGGGTGCGATGCCGGGAACGCCCCCAGGCCGAGTAACGTAAGCGCGACCGGAATCCCCGCGCGCTCGGCAAATTCGCGGACTTCGTTCATCGCGCCTGAAATGATGATGCCGTGGCCAGCCAGGATGACCGGGCGCTTGGCGTTGTGGATCAATTCCAGCGCCTGCTCATATTCCTTGCGCTCAGGCGACAGATCGGGACGATACCCCGGCAGTTGCGGCTTGGCCGCTTCCCAGTCGAATGTGCAGCTTGTCTGCTGTGCATCTTTAGTAATGTCGACCAGCACGGGTCCGGGCCTGCCAGAGCGCGCGACATAAAACGCCTCCCGAATGGTTCGCGCCACCTCGCTGGCGTGAGTCACTAGATAGTTGTGCTTGGTGATCGGAAGCGTAACCCCCGTGATGTCGGTTTCCTGAAACGCGTCGGAGCCGATCAGCTTGCTCCCCACCTGGCCGGTAATGCAGACGATCGGCGATGAATCGAGCATGGCCGTAGCGATTCCTGTCACCATATTCGTCGCGCCCGGGCCAGAAGTGGCGACGGCCACGCCCACTTGCCCGCTGGCGCGGGCGTACCCATCCGCCATGTGTGTCGCTCCCTGCTCGTGACGCACCAGAATGTGATGGATCTTGCTGCCCTTCAGCGCGTCATAAGCGGGCAAAATGGCCCCGCCGGGATAGCCGAAGACGTGCTGCACGCCCTCCCGTTCCAGACACTCCCAGAGGATGCTGGCGCCCGTCATGCTTTTCCCGTTCATGGCTGTCTTGTCCTTCATGCGACCCTTCCTGCGCTCCTAAAAAACAAAACCCACCGGGCCAGCGTTTCTGGCGGGGCGGGATTCGGGAGCTTTTAGGATTTCTTGCTTCTCAGCTCACTGGTTCCCTCCACACCGGAGAGGGTACAAGAACTCGTACCCTGCATACCACGACACGAATTCGGTGTAGATAGAGGTTCGTCATACAGTGCAGAGATGGTACCGAAGCCCAAGGCTTGCTGCAAGCACAAAGTCAGACCAAGCCGACGAAGCGACGAAGCAATAGCAGCCCACGGCACGTGCCCTGGGTGGCGAGTGGAAATTTAGCAAGCCCGGATGGCGAACGAACCCTATGCCAAGAAACGCCGGATCTGCAAAATTTTGCACTCTACAGCCGAAAAACTTGCTGCTTCACGTCCTCAGCGGCTTGCGTCACGTTTTCAGGTCTACCCAAATCGCGCCAATAGTATTGATCAGCCGGGAAAGCGAAGATGCCTCCACCCTCCCCGGCTATGCGGAGATAAGACGTAACGATCGAAAAGACGCCGCTTTCTATCATCCTGGCCAGGAGGCGCGGAGAGACAACATGTACGCCACAGAACGCCATTGCCTGTGTTTCTCGGGAAGGCCTCACAATCTCCTGTGGCTGATCACGTCCCATTCGGCGTCCGCACAACTGACCTCGCTCGTCGAACAACAGGTAGCGAGAAGTCTCCCGCCGCTGCACCGCCAAGGTCGCAAGCGCTTGATTCTGCCGGTGAAACTGCACCATCCGATCAAGCTCAATGGTACTGACTACATCGACGTTGTGCAGGAGCAACGGCTCTTCCTCGTGGCTGGAATCTTCCAGAAAAAACCACGCCGCTTTCTTCAGCCCGCCGCCCGTATCGAGCAAAACCTCTTCCCGCGAAATCTCGATCCGCATCCCAAAGTTGTCATTCTTCCTCAGATACTCCACCACCCTGTCGGCAAAGTGATGCACATTAACGATCACTTCGCGAATCCCAAATTGCCGCAAGCGCCGGAGCGTGATCTCCAGAAGCGTGCGGCCAGCGACCTCCACCAAGGCTTTGGGCCGATCGTCAGTAAGCGGACGCAGTCGCGTGCCGAGACCTGCGGCCAGAATCATCGCCTTCATTGTCCGGCTCGCCCCAGCTTGACTCGCTCCGGCTCGGGCTTTTCGACGTTCTCCGGTTCGAGTTTTTCGAGTTCGCGATGCCGCAACACAACCTCGACGCCGTTCCGCGCTTGCAATCGCTTGGCTACTTGCTCCGCCAAGTACACCGAGCGATGCTGTCCACCTGTGCATCCGAACGACACCATGAGGTTCTTGAACCCGCGATGCTGATAGTTGTTCACACTGGCATCCACCAGTGACATCACGCTAGCGAGAAACTGATGCACGCTCTCCTGTTGATTGAGGTAGTCGATCACCGGTGTGTCTCTGCCCGTCAACATCTTGAAGCGCTCTTCTCGTCCCGGGTTGGGCAGGCTGCGTCCATCAAAAATGAAGCCACCGCCATTCCCGCTTTCATCCTTGGGTAGGCCCCGATGAAACGAGAAACTGGCAATCCGCACGACCAGATTGTCCGCGTCCGACGCCAGCCCCTGCAATTTCTCCGAGGCCAGCATGCTGTGAAAGGCGCCCGTCAGTGTGGGCAGCGCGATCGGTAGGGTGACGTTGTGCAGCAGCCAGCGCAGGTTCTTCAGCGCATACGGCACACTCTGCAGAAAATGGACCTTGCGCTCATAGAATCCGCGAAACCCATAAGCCCCCAGCGCCTGCATGATCCGGATATACACGTAGGCGTAGTAGTGCTGCATGAATGTTTCGCGATTGACATCGACAAAGCCCGCCAGCGTGTCGAGATAATGATCGAGCAAGCGCTGGCGCAACTCCGGCGGCAGATCGGCCTTGGCGTCGTAAAGGAGAGAGGCAACGTCATACTGCAGCGCTCCCTTGCGCCCGCCCTGATAGTCCAGAAAAAACGGTTGTCCGTCGCGCAACATAATGTTGCGCGACTGGAAATCCCGATAGAGGAAGTAATCCCGCCCCGCACTCAACAGAAACTTCGTTAGCCGAGTGAAATCGTCTTCCAACGCCTGCTCGCCGAAGGGAATACCGGCCAACCGCAGGAAATAGTACTTAAAATAATTTAAATCCCACGCGATGGATTGCCGGTCGAAACTCCCGCGTGGATAACAAACCTTGTAGTTCAGGTCCCGGCCCGCCTCCACCTGAAACCTTGGCAACAGGGCGATGACTTGTCGGTAGGCCTCGACCACCGCCGGAGCGATCTGCTCCCCCGCGCGATTCTTCGAAAGAAACTCAAAGAGTGACGTATTCCCCAGATCTTGTTCGAGATATGCCCCGTGATCCAGGTCTTCGGCGTAAATTTCCGGCACCGGCAGACCATGCTTGCGAAAGTGCCGCGAGAATTCCAGGAAGGCAGCGTTTTCCTCGCGCACGTCGTACAGAATGCCGACAGCGCTGATTCCTCCCCCTGACAGCCGGATGATCTTGCGCCCCGACCCGCCGAGTTGCCCCTGCAAGGGCTGCACCTGCTCCACTGGTGCGCGGAAATGGCTATCAAAAAGATGTTTGAGAACGTCCATGAAATGTGCCCGCGCGGTGCAGAGCTGGGGATTCCCCCCCCAAGATATCATCGAAATGTGTTACCAGAGCGGCGGGAGCATCATCGAATGAAACACATGCTGAAACGTGGAAGGACAACACAACCGAAAGGATAGGCAGCACTGTCCGGAGGGAGGGAGGTTCAGTGGCCCGCTCGGACTCATTCCAGCTTCCGGGCCACGATCTCGAACCTACACTTCACTTCATCCTTGATCTTAATCGCGCCCGCGGCAGCGGTCACCGGAGCGATGCCATAATCACTTTGCCGGATTGAGAACTCACCCGATGCCCGCACGGAGATGCCGTTGATCAACACCCGCGCCGAGACAGGCACGGCCTGGGTCACCCCGTGTAACGTCAACTCACCATTCAACGCCACCCAATAGCGATCCCCGCTGCCGCTGGCCGAGACTCGCGAGCTCTGGTATACGATCTCAGGGTAGCGATCCGTCTCCAGCACCTCTTCGCACATCTTTTTGTGGATCTCTTGCCGATCCTTCTCGCTGATGTCGTCTATCACTTCGAGCGAATCAGCCCGGATGGTGAGATTCAGCCGCGCATCCTCAAGGGTCAACCCGGTCAGGGTGAAACTCAGATCGCCTGCAAAGTCCCGGATCGCAATCTTGGGATCGTGCCCAAAGGCCGAGAGCAGGCCAGTGGCAAACGCTTGCACGACAAACGTACTCCCCTTGGCATCAATTACATAGCGAACGATGTCATCCTCCAGCACTGGTCTGCTTGCATGCACAAATACTTTCCCTTTCTTTCATCGGGTTCAGTCTATCGTCACTTTGTTTCGTCAAGCTTGTTTGCGCCCTACCACGTAGAACGAAAACTTGAGTTCATCCTGCAACTTCAGCGTGCCTCCGGCGATCGATGCGATCCGGATTCCGTAGTCGCTTTGCAGCAAGGTAAATTCACCGTACGCGCGAAACGAGTCTACTCCGAAGGCCACCTGCGAAAAGAACGTCTGCCCGTTGGTGGTTCCGTGTAGCGCCAGCCGTCCCTCAACGTTCACGCGGCTCAGGTTCTCCTTGAGCCGGTCGACGCTAATGCTGGAACTTTCGAATACTGCGTCGGGAAATCTTTTCGTTTCCAGCACGTCGTCATACATCACACGGTGGAGTTCCCGCTGCTCCGAGTCTCTTAGTTCGTCCAGGACCTCCAGTGACGCAGTCTCGATCACCACCTTCAACTTCGCTTCCGCCAGCGTGTCGGGAACAAAACTCACGTCTCCCGTCCACCCCCGAATCGCAATCTTGGGGCTGTGGGCCACAGCCGAAATTAACCCGCTGGCAAATGCCTGCACGGTAAATTGACTTGCCTTTGGGTCGATCGCATAGCGAACCAGTCCTGCTTCGTTCTGCGGTGTCATAGTCGTTCACGACCACCGTCAGGTCCAACTCAACACGTCGACGGTGAAAGCCCCCCTTTCTCGCCCTGAAATCGGGTATCACCCGCTTGCCGAACTTTACATCGACCGCAACTTGAGATAGCGGTCCAAATCGGGTAAGGCTCCTTGCACCAGGCTGCCAACCCCAGCCTGCCCCAAGTATCGCCGCACGATCGGGTTGGACAGAATCAGCCCCGCACCAAACACAATGAAGGCCACGCCGCTAAGCATAAACAGAGTGTCTTTGTCAGTCGCTGCATCGGAGTGGTTGTTGTTTTCCGCCACGATAGTCTCCTTTCGAAATGACCTCTCTGATTCTTACCGCTGTTCCCGCAGAATTTTGCCGACCACCGAAGCAATCATTTTCACGGCCTCGTCCACCGCCCCCTCGACGGGTTCGCTCAATCCCATCTGTCCTTCCTCGCCGCCGAAGGTGGCGGGCTCGCAGCCAACCAGCAGGATCTTCTTCAGGCCGCCATTCATCGCTGCGGCCATCCGCAAAACCTTCAGCGGGTCCATCCCGTGCGTTTCGACCACGCCTGCCTGTGGTTCGTCGAGTTTGCCCAGGTCAGGCTCCACCAGGGAAACCGTGCCGGGAGTCTCACCGTGCGGGTACGCATCCACTAAGATCGTTGTGTCGTATCCATCCTGCAGGGCATAGGTGAGATCAAAGCCTCGAATGCCAAAGTCGACGACCCGCACCCCCGCACCAAACTCGTGAGCGGACAAACGCCTGACTACCTCGACCCCAAATCCGTCGTCTCCCAGGAAGATATTCCCGATGCCCGCCACCAGGATGCGCGCCCGTTGGGTCGGGGTTCTGGGCCGCGCTTCCTCCTTCGGCAAGGGCACGACTTCCTCGGCATCAAAGAAGAAACGATGCCCCGGCTGCCGAAGCATACCCAGATCTCTTCCCGGGTCGTCGTCGAGCACTACGCAGACATGACACTTGCCTTCGTAGTCCTGCTCGATGCTTTCAATGAGGGCAATCTGTCCGGCCAAAGCAATGTCCAACACGTCGCCGCCCTGACGAGGACTCAGACGCACGCGGTCTCCCACCTGCAATTGCACGCCGCCGACGGTCAACCGGTCCACGGTCGTCTTATCCTCTAACAGTTGCCATTCCCACTGGTTCATCGCGAGTCCTCCTTGACTGGGCGCAGACTTCGCACTGCGCCGTGCAGTTTCATGAACTGCTCCGCGGGCATTGCCTCAGTCCGCTCTAGAATCTGGCGGGCGCGATCATCGGATTGGCGGATCTCACGTTTTTCTTCGTCGGTCAGGGTCATGATCCGCAGTGACAGGATTTCGTCGATCTCGGTTCCATCGAACAGGTCACCGACACTTTCGGGAGCAATCTGCGGATAGTCGTAAAGAATGATGGGGGAAGCCAGAAGGGTATCCCGCTGTCCTGGCTCTCCCACGAGCACCGGCCAGGCGCCGACGTTCTGACACAGAGCAGCGAGTTCCTGCAATTCCGTCGGCGGCTCAAGCAGCGAGACAAATTCCCCATCTTTCACGCCGAGAATCGTATGGGTCGAAACCAGAGACTGCATCAGTGCTGCATCGCGGTCGGCGGCGGGAGTCTCCAAAGGTGCAAGGTTCCGCACCACAATACTGACTTTGAATAGACCCTCGCCGACTCTCTCCGCCGAGACTTCGACGGTTCCCTCGACCGCCTCTTGTCGGCGCCAAACACTGGCCACGACTTCTCTCCCTTCGTGGTGGCTGTTAACCTGCGTCTGGTACGGGAAAGCAAACGCGTGCCTCACCTTCTCCCAGCAGAGCCGCTCCAGCGTGCACGCTGGTATGCTGACGGCTCGCTCTACAGCCTCCTGCCAGCCGTCGGGTAGAGATCTCTTTCCGACTTCGGAAGCGGAGTGCGTCGAGCGCAGGTGCAGTTGCAAGAACCGCAACTGCCCTTCGAGGACGGTACTCGCCTTTCCGGCAACCAGGCACTCGGTCCGCATGCTGCAGGGCTCCTCGCCGCCTTGGGCCTCGCTGTATGCCTTCGGGTATACAACTCCGAAATTCCAACGCTGTCGGTTTTTGACCGAAGAAGGACGGTAAGGATACAACATGTACCCCTCATACAGCACCGCCTTCGCGATCTGATCGACGAGCGCCAGATTCATGAATGCACCGTCTCTTCCGCCCGCAGCATGTTCGCCAGCGCCTCTTCCCAACTGGGAATCCCGTGCCGGACCTTGTATTCGTAAAGGCGTTCGAAGATGTCACGACGCAAGCACAACCACGCGGTGTTGGGATAATACGAATCCATCATCTCGCGCCACACCTTCACGGGCATGCTGAAGCGCGCTTCCTTATCCCAGGAAATCGGAGACACCTGCAGGTGGTTTCCTTCTTGAGCGTAAAAAACGGTCCCGCTGAACATCACGCACAGGGGTACATCTCCATCCCCGAGCCCGTGAAAATACTTGGTTGCGCCCACGTTGAAGTCAAACGTGCAAGGCACAGGGAGATCGACCACCGTGGAACCATGGAACGGAGGCACGTTCACGTTGACAAGTGCCCACAGCAGGTTGCGCAGAGTCTGACTCCAGCGGTCGGGCTCGCCAAACAGATCCCGCAATTTCTCCTGGTCTCCAGCTGTATACCGCCGCCGCGTGACTTCAATTTGAATCTGGCAACGGAGCGCAACAGAATGTATAGTCTCCGCCGGATTGGCGTTGGTCAGACGCAACTTGAGAGCGATCTGGGGAGACGCCGAGAATTTCGCCACCTCCACGCCCTCAATCCTGAAGCCGAGATCAGGCATGCACTCCCCCGGTCACGACTTGCGCCTTGACACGGAGATCGGCAAAGAAATTGCCGATCTCTTGCCACACCTCGGTACCCCCGGACAATCCACGCCAGTGGATGCGAATCAGGCCAACCAGCTGGTAGCACGCATCAATCGGCACCATGTAATACTCCGCAGGGGCGGCCCCGCGCGCCTGCCCGACCCGGTTTACGAGTAGCGCTTCGACGTCGGGCTCAAGTTGTTTCAAGACGGGATTGGACTCCACAATGCTGCTCCAGGCTTCGAGGGGTAGCAGCGATTCGGTCGCCCCTGCCGGGCTGGGATACAGTGAGCTCACCTGCGAGCCCAGGCTGTTTTGAAAAAAGAAGGCGAGATTGATGGGAATCAGGAGGCCGTCCCATTCGGCATCCGTCATCTGAAAGTTGGCCAGAAGCCGCACATCACGAGGTACACGTCTGTACTTTGTGCCCGCTCGGCCACTGAACAGCATAGCGCAGGCATCGCAGGTGCAATGCAGCCGGCGCTGGGTCAATTCGATCAGATGCGAATGTTCGGCGCGCAGCTCGGCGCTGCACATCTCGCACTGTTCCCCCTGGCGCTGAGGTTTGCGTGCGAACTGCCGTAGCGCCTCGAAGGCCTGCGATGCTGGTCGAATCTGCTCCGTTTTCATCATGATCGGGAATCACGACCGTCACTCTCAGTCCATGCCCTCACTGCTGATGGAGAGGCTAGGCCGCAGCGCGGCGGAGGTCGGAAGTTGTGCACCCGGCTGCGATGCCCCCAGCAGTTTCTCCACCGCAATAAAGCCGGAATCCGCTGGCTCCTCCAATCCCTCGACGACGAGCGACGTCAAGTCGGGAGCCGCCTCATAGATCGCCTCTTCCACTGTGGCCTGCACCGACCGGCTCGTCGACCCGCAAGCATGGCCATCCACTCGGACTCGCAGACGAATGTCACCCCTACTGACGCTCACCAATTTAGCTTCGGCTCCCATCTTGTGGAGCTTGGAACCGATTTGCTGCAACTTCCGCTCCACCCGGACTTGCAATTCGTCAGGATGGAGTCCGTACAGAATCAATAAGCTGCTGACCAATGGATCCTGTCCTAGCTCATCAATCACCCGCGATCCCGAGTCCCCTGACTGGAAAACGATTTCCAGCATTCGTTCCAGGCCCGTCCCGTGCAAGTCCATCAGCAACTGGACAAGCTGCTTAGCGGCGGACTGCGACGCCGGATCGGCAATCGTCTCCAGGTCCTGAACGAGGCCGCCGATTTTCTGCACTCGCCTCTGAAAGTCCTTTTCGTCGACCACAATCCTCCCTCAGACAAGAGGAGCGGGCCCGCTTCGTTCAACAGGCTCGTAGGACGTGACGCTCCCGCTCCTCCGACAGGCAACCGATTCAGGGCTGAAGGCCAAACATGGGCGAATGCTTCGTCTCCAGCACCTTGCCATTGCCCAGGTACATGTGCACCCCGCACGGCAGGCAAGGATCGAAACTCCGCACTGCGCGCATGATGTCGATCCCCTTGAATTTGTCGGGACCGTTCTCCTCAAAGATCGGGGTATTCTGCACCGCATCCTCGTACGGACCTGGCGTGCCGTACACGTCCCGTGGATTGGCATTCCAGGGCGTCGGGGGATAGGGATGGTAGTTCGCGATCTTGCCTTTGCGGATCACCACGTGATGTGAGAGAACGCCTCGCACCGCCTCGTGGAAGCCGCACCCAATCGCCTCTTCCGGCACCTTGAAATCGTTCCATGTTCTCGTCCGGCCGGAATGCAACTCCTCCAGGGCTTGCTCCGCAAAGTACAGCGCCGCACAAGCGGCGTAGACCTGGAAATACGTCCGCGCGCGATCGCGTTCAATCGCATTGCTCCACTTCGGAATTTTCCACTCAAACTCAACTTCGGGAAGCGAAGTGGTCTTCGGCAGGTACATCTTTACGCTGCTCCCAGTGGCTTTGATGTAGCCGATGTCGACCAGTCCAGCCAGTGCCGTTGCCCACAGACGGGCGATCGGCCCACCGCCCGTGTCCAGCGCGAGGTGGTCACCGGTACGCTTGTCGAACCACCGCGGAGACATGACCCAGGTGTACTTGCCGCCGAAGTCCCGCTTCTGTGGACGCGGAATCGTGGTCTGGTTCCAGGGATGATGCTTGTCCACCGGATTGCCCAGCGGATCCGTCTTCACAAAGGTCTCCGAATTCTGCCAGTCGTCGTAGAAGGAACTACCCAACAGGATGCGGATGTTCAGATTAATGTCTACCAGGTCGGTAGTCACCAACTTGCCATCAACCACCACACCGGGCGTCACATACATCTTGCGGCCCCACTCCGTCATATTCTTGTACGTGTAGTCGCAAGCGGCGGGATCGTTGAACGATCCCCAACAGCCGAGCAGCACGCGCCGCCGCCCCACTTCTTCGTATCCCGGCAGAGCTTCGTAGAAGAAGTCAAAAATGTCATCGTGCAACGGGACGACCTTCTTCATGAACTCGACATACTTCATCAGCCGCACAATGTAGTCGGTAAAGAGCTGAATGGTCGGAACGGTGCCCACGCCGCCCGGATACAACGTCGAAGGATGCACGTGACGGCCTTCCATCAGACAGAACATCTCCCGCGTCATGCGGCTCATCTGCAGCGCTTCCCGGTAAAACGCGCCGGTAAACGGATTCAGCGCCCGCATGATGTCGGCAATCGTGCGGTATCCATGCGCGTTGGCGTGCGGCGCTGCGGTCTTCTCCGCCTTGGCAAACACGCTTGGATTCGTTTCCTTGACCATTTGCTCGCAGAAGTCCACACCGACCAGGTTGTCCTGAAAAATATTGTGGTCGAACATGTACTCGGCAGCTTCCCCCAGGTTGACGATCCACTCGGCCATCGCCGGCGGACGAACTCCGAACGCCATGTTCTGCGCATAGGTCGCGCAGGTGGCGTGGTTGTCGCCGCAGATGCCGCAGATGCGACTGGTGATGAAGTGGGCGTCGCGCGGGTCCTTCCCCTTCATGAAGATGCTGTATCCGCGAAAGATCGACGAGGTGCTGTGGCATTCCGCCACCTGCCGATTAGCGAAGTCGATCTTGGTGAAGATGCCTAGGCTGCCCACGATTCGCGTAATCGGGTCCCAGTTCATCTCGACGAGGTTCTTGCCTTTAGTGGCGACCTCTTTGGTCGGCGCTGTAATCGTGCTCATTTCGTATCGCTCCTCTGCATAGGATCGGGTCAGTAAGATCTCGGGTGATAGCCGGTGGTGAGTTCAGGCCGCGGATGACGCCACTTCGGTTCCTTATTCACCGTGGCCTGGGTCAGCGTCCGCAAGGCACTGATCGCGCGTCCGTAAGCGCCGACCGCCGCCGAAGAGATCTTCGCCCCCGGCGGTTCATCCATGAACGGCATGAACTTGTCCGGGAAGCCCGGCATGGTACAACCGATGCAGATGCCGCCAACATTGGGGCACCCCCCAATCCCGGCCATCCAGCCGCGCTTGGGCACATTGCAGTTCACGACCGGCCCCCAGCATCCCAACTTCACAATGCACTTGGGGGAACCGTAGCTCTCCGCAAAATCGCCCTGCTCGTAGTACCCGGCACGATCGCAGCCCTCGTGGACTGTTTTCCCAAACAACCACGTCGGTCGCAACTGGTCATCCAGCGGGATCATGGGCGCGCGCCCTGCCACCTGATACAGCAAGTACAGTACGGTTTCCATGAAGTTGTCCGGCTGAACCGGACACCCCGGGACATTCACGATCGGCAGGCCCGCCTTCGAGGTCCACCGCCATCCAAGGTAGTCCGCAAGGCCCATGCAGCCTGTGGGATTGCCTTCCATAGCGTGAATTCCTCCGTAGGTCGCGCACGTGCCACAGGCGATGATCGCGGTTGCTTGGGGAGCTAGGCGGTCGATCCATTCGTTGGTCGTGATAGGCTGCTTGGTCTTGGGGTCGGTGCCCAGTGCGGCCCAATACCCTTCCTTCTTGATCTTCTCGTTAGGAATGGAGCCTTCTACCACCAGGACGAACGGTTCCAACTTCCCTTGTTCTGCCAGATACCAGTACTTGAGAAAATCGTCGCCGTTTTCATAGGCGAGCACGGGATTGTGCAGATGGACCTTCGGCAGACCCGGAATAGCCCCCAGCAGCACATCTTCGATGCTGGGTTGAGTGGCCGCGGTGATCGAAACGGAATCGCCGTCACAGCCCAGTCCGGCTGTGATCCAGACTATGTGTACCTCCGATACGGCCGGGGGATGCTGCGTGACGCGACCGTATGGAACTGTTTCGGCTGCCATAGCTGGGTCTCCTTTCAAATTTTGGTGCTTTGCCAACCGGTTCTAATTCATGCGCCGACCCGGCGCATCCATAGCGCAATAAGATTTCATGTCAGGAAATCCGTGCCAGAGCCCACGCACTCCACGGAAATGTTGATAGCAAGAATCAATAAAACGGATGCCTCCCCACAAGCGGGTGCAGCCTCGTTTATTGCCCCTGCGATGTACTACGGGGTGATCGGGGATTTCCTGATACTAGGACAGGTGGAACGGGACCATCGGGCCCTGCCGCACAAGCGACTGCGCTCGAGAAGAAAGGGTTCAGGCGCTCTTTTCGCCGATGTTCCACTGGATCGCGTGCTGCACCAGTTCTCGAGCACTGCGCAGCGACAGCTTTTCCTTGATGTGCGCCTGGTACGACTCAACCGTCTTAACGCTGATATGCAATTCCTCCGCGATCTGGCGCGTCGAGTGTCCCTCCCCGATCAAGCGGAAGACTTCCAGTTCCCGGTCGGTGAGGTCCGCGATCGACGAAGGCTTACCCGCGCCCCGGTTGCCGATGTAGCGCTGCAGCATTCGGTTGGCGATACGTTCGCTGACGTAGATCTCCCGGCTCAAAATGCGCCGCAGAGCGACCAGCACCTTCTCAGTCGCTTCCTGTTTCATGATGTATCCTTGGGCCCCGGCGCGAAGCGCGCGCTCCGCATAGATGGATTCGTCGTGCATGGAGAGGACCAGCACCGGAAGTTCGGGGTACCTTGTTCGGATGTCCTTGAGCAGATCCAGACCATCCGGCCCGTTCAAGGAAATATCCACGACCAGGATATCCGGTTTCGCCGTCGCTACCGCCTGCACTGCCGTCTGAGCGTCTTCCGCTTCACCACAAACCGCAAGATCCAATTCGCGGTTGATCAGCAGCGCCAATCCCTGGCGCACGATGGGATGATCGTCGACCACGAAGACCTTATTCTTCCTGGTTGATACCGCGCTCTGGTTCATTTCTCTGCCTCTCAAGCCTTGGTCGCTGGTGTGATCGGGAATCGGCATGTCACCGCCGTGCCCCGTGGTTGCTCCCGGCGCACTTCCAGGTTTCCGCCGATCATTCCCGCGCGATAGTTCATGATGTGCAGCCCTACGCCCGCATGCGGCGCCAGTGGGCGCTCGATGCCTACTCCGTCATCCTTTACTGTCAGCGTTCCTTCTTTTTCACCAGAAAAAAGGCGGATCACAATGTCCTTAGCGTCGCCGTGCTTGATGGCATTGTTCACTGCCTCCTGCGCAATATGGTACAAGTGGGTCGCCATGGGAGCGTCGTGAATCAACACCGCCTCTTCACACTGGAAGCGGCAAGCGATCCCGAAAAGATCTTCGATCTCACCGGCATAGAGCCGCAAAGCCGACATCAACCCGTGAGCATCCGACACTACCGGGAGCAGGCCCCGCGACAATTCTCTGGTCTTCCGAATCGCATCGTTAACGAGCTGGACGATCTTGGCGGCATCCGCCGCTTCCGGAATCTGTCTCTCCGCCAGCTTCTGCTCCTGCACCTTGGTCATAAACGCGATACCGGTCAGGTGCTGTCCCAGCCCGTCGTGCAGGTCCTGTCCGATTCTGCGCTGTTCCCGTTCGCTGATTTCAAGAACTGTCTTTTCCAGCCGCTTGCGCTCGCTGATATCACGAATGGCGCTCGAAACCAGCAATCCTTCGTCGGTCTCCAGCGGGCTCAGGCTGATCTCCACGGGAAACTCATGGCCGTCCTTATGCATTGCGTACAGCTCCACACCCGCGCCCATCGGGCGCACCCGTGGCTCCGCGAAAAAATTCCTTCGATGCGTGGGATGATTTCCTCGCAACCGTTGCGGCACTAGCTTTTCGATCTCCTCCCCCAGAAGCTCCTGCCGGGGATAGCCAAACAGTTTCTCCACCTGTGCATTCACCAGAACGATTTTCCCCTTCTGGTTGACCACCACGACCGCATCGGGCGCTGCTTCCAGCAATCCTCGGAACCGCGACTGGGCCCGTTTCTGGACGGTGACATCGATGCCCGAAGCGATGATGTACATCGGCATTTGCTTGGCTGCTGGCAGCACTGCAGCTGACCACGCTATCGTCCGTCGGCTGCCATCGCGGGCAAACCAGGCACTCTCGTACTCCGTGCGCGTCTGGTTTTCACAAATCTGGCGGAACAACGCTTGAAATTGTTCTCTTTCCCCCGCCACAACGAACACATCCCAAACACGCTGTCCTCGGGCTTGTTCGAACGACTTGCCGGTCATCTGTTCGCAAGCGCGATTGAAACGGACAATCCCGCCTTCACGATCCAGCACGACCACCAAAGCCCCGACCGTGTCCAATACCGCCGACACCACATTGCGCTCGTCCTGCAACTCTTCCTCGGTGCGTTTCAGGTCGGTGATATCAAACGCCACTCCATGAATAAACCACGGCCGCCCGTCCGGGTGCCGCATCATCTTGGCTTCGCAATGGAACCAGATCACCTGGCCGCTGCGTGCGATCACCCGATACGCGGACCGCAACGGCTTGCCCGACAGGAACATCTCTGAAGCTTCCATGCTCCAGCGATCCTTATCGTCGGGATGCACTTGCCGGTACCACAGAACCGGGTCCTCGAGCCATTCCGCCTGCGAAAACCCCAACGTCGCCTCGATCTGCGGGCTCACGTATGCCTCGCCGATGCCACGGTCCAAGTACGCCATGAACACAACGGCGGGAAGTTGTTCGACCAAAGCCCGGTACTTGGCCTCCAGGTTCGGGAGTTGCGCGTCGGAAATCGGAGTTGGATCGAGCCGCTCGAAAAAATGATGGACAGCGCCTAGCGAGTCAGCAATATCTTTATCTTTTAGATATGTGCTGGCCAGTCCATTCAGGATGGATTCCGCATCTTCGGGGCTGAGCAGCGTTTCTTTTGGGACCGGCGAGGCAGCATCATGCGCCTCTCGGTCACCCATTTTCCAGAAGGTGCTCATCGAAAAAACTCCCCGTGTTGCTTACCGTCAAAGGATCGGTGGCGTCTTCGCCCGGCTTCTCCAGCTTGGTTCTTTATTGAGAGACGCCTGAGTGAACCGCCGGAGAGCATGAATCGCGCGCCCATAGGTCTGCACGGCTTGGGAGGACAATAAAGACCCGGGGGGCTGGTTCATGAACGGCATGAACTTATCCGGGAAGCCGGGCATTGTGCATCCGATGCAGATGCCACCCACGTTCGGACATCCGCCAATCCCGCCCATCCATCCCCGCTTCCCCACGTTGCATTGCACCACCGGACCCCAGCATCCAAGTTTCACAATGCACAGTGGAGATCCGTATTCTTCGGCAAATTCGCCCTGCTCGTAGTAGCCCCCCCGATCGCACCCCTCGTGCAACGTGCTGCCGAACAGCCATGTCGGACGCAGCGCCTCGTCGAGCGGGATCATCGGCGCTCGGCCGTTCGCCATATAGAGAAGGTAGAGAATCGTCTCCATCATGTTGTCCGGCTGTACCGGACAACCGGGAACACAAACGATCGGAATCTGCGCCGTCGACTTCCATGTCCAGCCCAGGTAGTCCGGCAATCCCATGCAACCGGTTGGATTTCCCTCGATGGCGTGAATTCCACCGTAGGTCGCGCAAGTCCCTGCCGCGATGATGGCCCACGCGTTGGGAGCCAGACGATCGATCCATTCGCAAGTCGTAATGGGCTGGCCCGTTACCGGATCTGTTCCGAAGGAAGCCCAGTAGCCTTCAGCCTTATTGTTCTCGTTCGGGATGGAGCCTTCGAGCACGAGAATAAACGGCCTTTGCGACTTGCCGTCGGCTGCGTCACGGAAAGGCCGGACGAACTCATCTCCGTTTTCGTACGCCAGGAAGGGGTTGTAGAACTTGACTTTCGGAATCCAGGGCAGGGCACCCGTCACGATATCTTCGATGCTCGGCTGGGTTGCGCCGGTCATCGCAATGGTGTCTCCGTCGCAGCCCAGGCCGGCTGTCATCCACAAGATGTCGATTTCCTCGATCGTCGTGGTGCTCCTGACTCCTCCGGTTCGACCGACCGCAGTGTCCCCCATCGACTCTCTCCCTGAGCCCCGCCAATTACGCCTGCGTATTCTAGCCTATTTCGCAGCACTCGTTGCGAGACGTCTTAGAAGCACTGTGCCCCAAGTGCAGCCAGGCCTGCTCGTGTTCAAGACAGGGAGCTGAAGAACTCGCCTTGGGGTGGCTCGGTTTGAGTCTTAGTCGCGGTGCGGTTGGGGTAGTGCGGCTTTTGGGTGGCGCAGCGCCTCAGCGCTGCGATAAATCCTAAGTTTCCATGAGGCCTTTAGCCCCTGAGGTGTCTGAAACCAGCCTTAGCCAACGGAAGCGGCTGCTGAGTCGCGCTCCACCAGGCTCTTTCACGCATAGCCCATCCGAGCCATTCCCATTCGCCACCTCAGCCCGTACTCTGGTTGTGAGCAGACTTCGGGGGAGGGCTGTTCGACAATCGTCCCATGACTCTTTGAGTCTGGGACGTTTTGTTTTGAAATCATGATTCTGTCCTAATCTTGGGCCGCACTTGGCGGCCGTGGCACGTCGACAACCTTCTCAGCGGTTCAGCTTCCGCATTGTCAGAGAAGCTGAAAACCTTGCCTAGCTATAGCTAATGATCGAAGCCAAGACGGCCAGCGCCGCGCCGTCTTCTTCGCATGGACCCTCTCTGATTTGGTGGCGGCGGTAGGACTCGAACCTACGACCTACGGATTATGAGAACACAGTAGGGTTCTGCACCGTTATGAAAATTTTCTACTCTACTCCTCTTTTCAACGGGTTACAAGACGGTCGATTTGATCCGTTCTGCTTGGCAATGACTCGTGCTGATCGTGCAACCATTACAATTTCATGACAGCAGATGGTGCAATGTGGCGGCGCACGTATCAGAATAGAGTTTTGGCGGTCAAGGAGAAACACCTATGGCGACCGGGTTGAAGACGGTCATTGAATTTGTGGTGTTGGCGTTAATCGTAATCGCAGTATTTCGATTCTTTGCGAAGCGGTGATCCGAGCGTGCAAGGTAGTTGTCGCAATATCGCCATTACCCTCAATGACCAGCGGTCGAAACGTGTAAAC
>JBARBI010000003.1:0-5174 GCA_049792875.1 Candidatus Sulfotelmatobacter sp. | reverse complement strand
CCGCTGGGCTGACCGGGTCCAAATCGTAGAAGTAGCCGCTGCCGTGGAACGAGTTGCTCCCCGATTTGGTCTGGGCCGTCATGATTCCGCCGAGCGCCTTGCCGAACTCGGCGTCGTAGTTCTGGGTGGTAATCTTGGTTTCGGTCACCGAATCGAGACTTGGATTGACGATGATGATTCCAAGAATCGGATCCTGATTGTCGGTGCCGTCCAGTTCATAGCCGGTACCACTGAAGTGCTGGCCGTTCACGAAAATCTGCTTGCTGCCCTGAGGGTTTTCCGTAGCAGCGTGGCCCCAGCCCAGGATCTGCGTACCGGGCGTCAGCAGTTCGAGGCTCTGAAAGTTCCGGTTGAAGATGGGAAGGTCTTCCAGCTGCTTTCCGGTGAATTCGAACGAAACGTCAGCGCGGTCAGTCTTGAGCTGAGGCGCTTCGCTGGTCACCTCTACCGTTTCGGAGGATCCGCCCACTTGAAACTGGCCATCCACGCGAGCCCCGGCGTCTGCCGACACTGGAATGTTTTTGAACTCCAGGATCTTGAAGCCCTGGGCCTCGATGCGAACCAGGTAGACGTCTGGGATCAAGTGCGTCACGTTGTAGTTGCCACTTTCGTTGCTCGTGGCCTCGGTCGAAACATTCTTGGTCTGGCTCGTGACTGTGACTTTCGCTCCGTTCACTGCGGCACCGGACGGATCGGTCACCGTCCCAAGGATGCTGCCGTACACGGCTTGGCCGAGTGCGCTCGGCACCCACAAACTGCACAGTAGACTGAACAGCGCCACGGAGACCCAAGCTGACCTTTTCATGAACTTCCTCCTAGAAACCTTCCCTAAACTTAAAGTGACCCAGAAATGCAGAGAGATACTTGGCCAACCAGAGTGCAGTCGTAGTACAAAACAATTATCTGGATTAAGTTTCACTAGGTTTGATACCGTTACAGGTGTAAAGTCCTAGCATTGCAGCAAGATACATCGGTTCGTTACTTCCCTGTGATATGGCTGTCACGCACACTTTCGCTATCGGCCGGGAGCAATGCTTCCAGCAAATAGATAAACTTATTAAAAGCCATAGCCTGCACACATCCGAATCCTTGTGCAAGTTGCTCCGCTATCTCGCCGAACACTCGCTCGATCATCCCGGCATTGCTCTGAAGGAGTACCAGATTGCGACCGAGGTTCTGGGCCGTCCCGCGGGATTCGATCCGCAGAGCGACTCCACGGTCCGGGTGCAAGCGGGGCGACTCCGAGTCAAGCTGGCTGAGTACTATGCGCACGAGGGCCCCGATGACCCCATCGTGGTCGAGGTCCCGAAGGGCTCCTACGCGCTCACGTTCCATCTGCGTACTCCCAAGTCCGGGGTTCTGTCACCTGTTCCTCTGGTCCTTGAACCAGGAAAGAAAAAAGAGGTCGCTACCCCATCCGTTCGGGGATGGGCGACCGCCGTGGTGGGACTCTCCGTCTTGCTGGCTGCGTCTCTCTCGACGACGGCCGTCATCTTGTCGCAGCGCGCGCGCACCCAGTCCGGCTCCAACCAGCCTGTTCCCGCCGCGTATCAGATTTTCTGGAATCGCTTCGTGACCGGTCCACAACAACCGTGGGTGATCTTCAGCAACGGCAGCTTTGTCGGAAGGCCCGAAACCGGAATGCGCTACTTCCGACCTTCATCCGACACCCGCTCTTTCATTCTTGATCACTACACCGGCGTCGGGGAAGTACTGGCCATCCACCAACTGGATCATCTTTTCGCTCAGCTCAATCGCCCCATTCGCGTCAAGCGCGGCGCTCTGTTCTCCCTCGACGACGCCAAGAACAATGACCTGATTTTCGTGGGATCGCCTTCGGAAAATCTCACCCTGCTCGATATGCCCGGAAGCCAGGAATTTGTTTTCCGGCGTGTCGATTCCGGCCCGCGGAAAGGGGATCTCGCCGTTTTCAACGTTCATCCCCTACCGGGGGAACCGCAGATTTTCCTCGCGACACCGGCGAATCAGCCCACCACGGAAGACTACGCCGTGGTCAGCCTTCTTCCCGGCCTGGACCCGTCGCGCTCGATCTTGATTCTTGCCGGCAATTCCACGTTCGGCACGCAGGCGGCAGTGGAGTATGTTTGCCGCGAGGATTCGGTCAAGGAAATCCTCGAGCGCTTGAAGGTTTCCAAGCCCGGCGAATTGAAGCCGTTTGAAGCGCTACTCCACGTGAAGATCGCGCATGGTGTGCCCGTGGTGACGGACCTTGTCTCGCTACGCCTTCGCAACAACTAGCCAGGATTTCCGGCTTCCCCTCGCCCTACCGCGGCACCGTTAAATGCGGATCCAACTCTGCCGCCCTCTGAAACTCCTTTTTGGCCTCGTCTTTCTGACCTTGCTGGTTCAACGCCAGACCCAGCTGATAGTGAGCCGCCGCGTAATCCGGCTCCGAACTGATCGCCGACCGGAACTGCGAGATTGCCCCGTCTACATCTCCGGCGCTCAGCAGTCTCTTTCCCGAGTTGGTCGCAAACGTCGCCGCCTGGAGCTTGCTGCTGGTGGCTGTAATCCTCGCCCCTAGGCGCGCTTCCTGGGCCGCGCCCTCTGCATCCCCCATCTGGCGCAGCACCGCGGCGAGGGTGGTGTGTGCTCCCGCAAAGTCAGGTTGCAAACGAATCGCCTCACGCAGTTCCACTGCGGCCTCCGGCAGCTTTCCCTGCTGCTTAAAGACTGTGCCCAGCGTGTAGTGGGCTTCGGCATAATTCGGCTGTCCCCGGATCGCCTGCTGCAGTTCTGCGGTCGCCTGGTCGAATTCTCCCTTTTGCCAGAACAGGACTCCCAATGTGTAGTGCGCATCCGCCAGGTCCGGCTGCAACCGAATCGCCGTCTGAAACTCGGGCACCGCCTTGTCGAGTTGATCCTTGAGCTTGTAAGCCAGGCCCAGGTTGTAGTGCAGCGACGCGTTGTCGGGAGCGAGTTTGATCCCGGCTTCCAGTTCGGTGATGGCCGCAGCGAAATCCGCTCTCTGCATGTACCCTAGAGCGAGATTCCCGTGTAACGTACCGTCTTCAGGACGCAGTTGGATCGCCTTTTGAAATTTCGTGATCGAGGCTTCAGCGTCGCCTTTCTGAATGAGCGCCAACCCGAGTTTGTTGTAAGCCTCGGCATCCTGCGGACGCAGCTTGACCGCCTCTTCGAAGGCCGCTACCGCTCCATCGGCGTCTCCGGCATGGCGGCTGGCCAGCCCCAAGTCAATCTGCAATTCAAACCATTGTGGCTGCAAGGCGGCTGCCTTGTGCAGTTCCTCGAACGCATCGGCACTCTTGGACTGTGCCGTCAGAGTTTTCGCCAGGTAGTAATGAGCCGCCGCATCGCGCGGAACAAGCTCGACGGCTTTGCCCAACTCCGAGGCAGCTTCGTCCAGTTGTTGCGCCTCGAAGCGCATGACGCCCAGGTGAAAATGAGCCTGCTCCAGGTTTGGTTGTAAGTGCAATGCCTCCCGGAACGCGGCGTCCGCATCGACCAACTGATTTCGCTGTGCCAGGATCGCTCCCAGGTCATCCCACAAGTCGGCGCGCGCCGGAGCGAGTTCCACGGCGCGCCGCATCTCCGACAACGCCTCATCTCCCGGCTGCTGGCTCAGAATCCTCGCCAAAATGCGATGCGTCTCCGCGTTGTCCGGCGCAGCCTTGACCGCCGCGCGCGCCTCCTGCTCGGCCTCCGCAGACTTCCCCTGCTGCAAAAGCACGCCCGCCAGCGCTAACCGCGCCTCGACGAACGCGGGCCTGGCTTTAATCGCGGCGCGGAGATGCGCCACCGCCGCATCTGTTTCCCCTTGCTGGGCCAGCACCCAGCCCAGAGCGGACTGCGCCGCCGCGTCATTCGGAGCAAGGCGCACCGCCTTTTCGAATTCGACCCGCGCGCGCGGGAGGTCGCCGTTTTGAACCGCCTCTTGGCCGTGCTGCAAGGCCAGCTTCTCCGCGGATTTCGCCGGGGCAGCGGTCTGTCCGGTCGCAAATACGCCCACCATGAGCGTCGCCAATAAGAAACCGAGTCTGCAAGGGTACCGGAACACGATGGAATGGAGGATGCTCTATCTTTGCCGCATTATATCCAACGCGCTTGCGCGCGCCCCATGTGGTATGACATAAGGCGAACCCCGGCTCGCGAGCACCGCGCCGGCTAGAGGCCCCCAGCATGCCACTTTCCCGTCGAGCCTTTCTCCAACTCTCCAGCGCCGCCGCCTTCGCTCCGAAGTGGGCTCGCCTCATGCCCGCAACGGACCCGGCCACCGTCGCTTCTTGTCGCAAACTGGCTTCCGATCCTCTGCGGCCTCAATACCCTCTTCTTCCCGCGCACAACTGGATGAACGATCCCAACGGCCCGATCTTTTTCAAGGGCCGCTATCACATGTTTCATCAATACAACCCTCAAGCTGCAGTCTGGGGCAACATGAACTGGGCGCACGCCACCAGCAGCGACATGATTCACTGGGAACACGAGCCCATCGCGCTTTCCCCCACTCCCGGAGGCCCCGACCGCGACGGCGTTTTCAGCGGTAGCGCCGTCCTCGACAACGGGACACCCACCGTGATCTACACTGGCGTCGCTCCGCCCACCTCCGACTCCGACGCTACGTTGCGGGACGGCGTCCACAGCTGGCGTGAGACGCAATGCCTCGCCGTAGCGCAGGACGCCAACCTCCGCACCTGGAAAAAACTCGCCCAGCCCGTGATCGCCGCTCCACCGGCGGACCTCGCCGTTACTGGCTTCCGTGACCCCTGCCTCTGGCGCGAAGGCAATTCCTGGATGCTGATCCTCGGCTCCGGAGTCGCCCACAAAGGCGGAGCCATCCTTCTCTATAGTTCGCCCGACTTGCACCGCTGGACATACCTGCATCCCTTGGTCGAAGGCTCATCGACCGGAGCCAAAAACATCAACCCTGTCGACACCGGAGACATGTGGGAATGTCCCGACTTCTTCCCCCTCGGCAATAAGCACGTGCTACTCATCTCCACAATGGGCAAAGTTCGATGGAAGGTCGGGACCTACGCCAACCAGCGCTTCACACCAGAAAAAGAAGGTGTGGTCGACTGGGGCGCGTATTACGCTGCCAAGACCATGCTCGACGCAGACGGCAATCGCGTTCTCTGGGGATGGATCACAGAAACCAGACCGGATGCCGACCTGGTCGCCGCCGGATGGGCCGG
>JBARBI010000002.1:0-14718 GCA_049792875.1 Candidatus Sulfotelmatobacter sp. | reverse complement strand
GCCGGGCGGCGGTTCGCGATCGTGGTAGCGCGGTTCAACGCGTTTATCACGGAGCGGCTGTTGCTGAGTGCTTGCGATGGGCTGCTGCGGACCGGGGCGGCCAAGAAGGACATCGCGGTTGTGCGGGTGCCGGGGGCGTTTGAGATTCCGTCGGCGGCGCGGGCACTGGCGCTCACGGGGAAATACGATGCCGTCATCTGTCTTGGGTGTCTGCTGCGCGGGGATACGGCGCATTACGACGTGATCGTCAATGAGGTCACGCGGGGGATTGGACAGTCGGCTCAGGAAACGGCAGTGCCGCATGCGTTTGGAGTGCTGACTTGCGACACTTTGGAGCAGGCGATTGATCGGGCTGGCCTGAAGATGGGAAACAAGGGGTTTGAGGCGGCGCTGGCGGCGGTGGAGATGGCGTCGTTGAAGACAGCTATCAGCTTTAAGCTGTCAGCTGTCAGCAAGAACACTGTTTCGAGGCAACCGTCGCCAAAGAAACGCAAGCGCTGATTCAACCGACAGTCTCCCGTCGCTTCGGCTTATTTCCTGACTCAACCGAGTTGGTCGAACACTTCCTGTAAACTGAAGCTACAAGCCGAATGACCGGCTCTTGCAAGCGGCAAGCTGAGAGCGGAAACCTGACGGCTGATAGCTTTCTTATGGGCACTCGCCGCAAATCCCGCGAACTGGTATTGCAGATGTTGTTTCAATCCGACATGGGCAAGCAGGATGCCGCGCAGGTGCGGGGGACGTTCTGGGCAGAGCATGGGGCGGCGAGCGCGGAGGTCCGAGGATTTGCCGACGATCTTTTTCGGGTAGCGACTGATCGCAGCGCCGAGATTGATGGGCTGATTGAGCGGCACGCCGAGCACTGGCGTATGGAGCGGATGGCGGCGGTAGATCGCAATCTGCTGCGCGCGGCGGTGGCCGAGTTGCTGGCTTATCCGGAGACTCCGCGGGCGGTCGTGATCAATGAAGCGCTGGAGATTGCGCGGAAGTTTTCCAGCCCGGAGTCGGTGCATTTCGTGAATGGCGTGCTCGACAGCGTGGGGAAAGAGTTGGAGCTCAAGGGAAGTTGCCAGTAAGCTGTTCTAGCTTGCTGGGACTAAATTCTTCTTTGCTATCTGGCACGGCGCCGGCCTCTCCCTGGCGCCTCTTCGGGCCACAATGCGATGATTCGTTTCCACCACTTCTTCTGAAATGCGGTTTCACCCAGCCTGTTTCGTACCGGGCATTCATGTTCAACGCTTTGGGCCGGCCTTATGGCCTGACGAGCACGACGTTCAAGGTGCACGGGCCCGTGGCCGGCGTGAAGGTGCAGAAGGGGTTGAGATAGTTGGGCAAGTTGGGGAAAGAGAGTTGGACCTGATCGCTGCCGCCGAGGGCGGTGTTGAGTTCGTGCAGCATGCCGTCGCTGGCTCCGACTACGATTGTGCCTGCATCGACGCTCATGTCGGCGGTGATGGGAGTGGCGTTTCCCAGGAGTTCGATGCCGCTGGTCACGGCGCCGGCGCCGAAATCATAAACCAGGATGCTGGCGAAACCGGCGGCAGCCACGTAGAGCTGCGAGCCGTCGGCGGAAGCGAAGAAGTTCACGGGCTGAAGTGTGCCCTGGCCCAATTCAATGCGCTGCACTGAATGCTTGGGGTCGCCGCTCGGGACGAACATCAGGCCCTGGGGACAGATGGTTCCGGATGGCGGTGGGGAAATCGCGAAGGTGAGGACGTCGAATCCGGTCGCGTCCAGCACAAACACATGCGTTCCGTCGGGAATCTTGTATCCGTAGGAGTCACTGCCTTCAATGTGTACGGCGGGCAATACTTTCATGAAAAGAGGATCGAAAGGCAAAAGGACGGGAGGAGGGGAGACCTGATTGTCGCAGGTATTGAATGGGGTGACATTGGCCGAGCCGCCGCCGGCGGCGGCCTCTGCGAGGAAGGCGAATGCGCCGTTT
Source organism: Candidatus Sulfotelmatobacter sp. (assembly GCA_049792875.1). GTDB lineage: Bacteria > Acidobacteriota > Terriglobia > Terriglobales > Acidobacteriaceae > Sulfotelmatobacter. Next base: position 12,773 of record JBARBI010000002.1, on the reverse strand, counting down.
GAGGAGAAGGCGACGGTATTCGCGTTCGCCGGTCCAGCCAGGGCAATTGGCCCTTGCAAGGCTTGCAGCGGGGAATAGATGTAAAGTGAACTTCCGCCATTGCCAAAGATGAAGGTCTTCAATCCGTCGGGCGAGGAGGCGGCGGCGACCGCATTGGAGATATTGAGGGCGGTGGCGGACAGCGCACTGGGATTGGCCAGGTTGACGACGTAGACCTGATTCGGAGTGTGGACCGTATCGGAGAAGACGGCGAGGGTTCCGTTGATGGAACTGGAGAGCACCTTTCCCGTAACCGTACCGAGCCCACTGAAGGGACTGCTGGTGGTTCCGAAATTCGCTGGATTGAGCTGCAGCGCGCCAAAATCGCTTCCCAGAAAGGCCTTGTCGCCGGCGAGATCGAATAGCAGGGAATTGGGGGGGCTGGGGATGGGATTTGCGGAACCCGCTGTCCCCTTGGAGGTTGTGAGGCCATAGATAGAGGTGCTGCAGTTGACAGGAATCTCCTTGGAGCAGTCGGTGCTGGTCGCGACCACGACCGCGGGGGACGTCGCGCCTGTGATTACGCCTGAGATCGCGGTCTCGGCATATACCGGAGCGGGGATCAGCTGCTGACAACCCTGGAACTGCGGGTACTGCGCGCCAAAGAAATTGGTGCAAGCGGCCACGGCGGCGGGCGAGGAGAGCGACGTGGGCACAAAGGGGAATCCAATGTTGCAAGTTGGCGGCGAGCAGGAAGCCGTCACGGTTCCGGACCCGGGCAATGGGGTGGAGAGCGAACAGGATTGCTGGCACGTTGTGGCCGTCGCCAGGACTCCGGGTTGAGATGCGGTCCAGGTCAACGGCACTTTGCTGAGGACGATGCCGCCAGTCGTGTTAGGCAGGGAACTGTTTCCCATCACGTCGGTGAGGACCGCCGTGGCATCCTGCGCTGTGCCCTTGGCGGTGACGAAGGTGGTTTGGCCGGTTTCCTGGGATCCTGAGGCGCCTAGTTCCAGGGCGATGCTCTGGACGGGACAAGTCTCAAAAAAATCAAGGAGCGGAGAAGCGGCGGTTCCCTGGGCATTCTGGTATTGCGGTTGCTGGAACGACGAACTGGTGAGCCCGCTGGCCGAGGCGAAGATCTGAGTCATTCCGGGAGTAGCGGCCGTGGCCGTAGCCTGATTTGTGGGAAAGTTATACGCCGAATTAACCAAGGGAGTGAGGTTCACAACGGCCAGATTGTTCGCGGACCAAGTGAAGGGCCCCACCGAAGAGGTGATGTCGGTACCCTGGCTGAAAGCATGCGCCTCCACGGTCATGCTCTGGCTTTGGGAGAGGCAGGGCTCCTGTACCAGGACACCGTTAAGCGCAATTCCGGTGACGGTAATGCTGTCGATCGGCGGATGGACGAAAACGTAGGTCGGGATGCTGGTGGCGCCGAGGGCGGAGGCTGTGACCTGGACCACGCCAGTCCCTCCGGGAGTGCAGGTGGTGAACGCGACGTCCCAATGTCCGGCGCAAGCCACACCATTGGGCGCGACATTCAGAATCGAGGTGTTAGTGGAAGCAAAGGTAATCGGGACGACCAGGTTAGTGCCGCTGGCGGTTTGCGCCGATGCTGCGAAATTGATCACGCCGCCCAGAACGAGGGACGTGTTGGTAGCGGGGGTCAGGTTGACCTTTCCAGGAAACAGCGGCGGACCGGGCTTGGAACCACCGCCGCACCCGCTGACGCTCCATAGAGAAAGGACTACCACAGCCAACCGCAAAGAGCTCGAACGCAACCTACCCATGCACCCTCTTTAAGCGCCGCCCAGGCCCTGCGCCCCGACGCACGTAGGACGGGCCGTCGAATGAATTGGAAAACTTGTAGTGTAGAGGCTGGAAGCGGAATCAGCAAGCAGAGCGCGATCCAAGCAGCCCCCCCGGTCGTTTTTCAGCCAATCCGTCCTTCATCCGCCAATCCGTCAGTGGGATGCAAAAACACGGGTTGACGATGTTTACCGGCACTTGCTATAGTAGTTTGGTTCCGCGAGTTCATCCAGGCTTGTTGTGTGCTGTGAGTTCCTGTGCGGTTGTGTGTGCAGAGGACTTACACTGAAGCTTTCGAGAAATACGTTTCCGGATGAAGTGCAGGTTCGGAAACTTTCCTCGCTGAAACGTTCCTGCGGTGCCTTCCGCCCTTTTGTGGAAGGATATGCAGGGCAAGGCTGACGAAACGGAGTGCCCCCGGGGTTTGGCCGGGCGCCACCGTCGGCAGCGTAAGTCTTAAGGGAATCCAGAATCTCTCTGGCGTTGCTTGCGATCACGAAGCCGCGCGGTGAGAAGTAATGGTTGGCCTTGAGCCGGCCATGCCCACGGATGCGCGTCTAGAACAGCAGGATTGAAGCTGTGCCGCCTGCGCGACAAGGCAGGATGCTGCCCGGCTAAGGAGTTACTAAGAGTGCCTACGTTTAACCAGTTGGTGGCTCAGGGCCGGAAGCGGCCCCGTTACAAGACGGCGAGTCCTGCGTTGCAGGGATGTCCCCAGAAGCGCGGGGTTTGCACGCGCGTGTACACACAGACGCCCAAGAAGCCCAACTCAGCGTTGCGCAAGGTAGCGCGTGTGCGCCTGACGAACGGCATTGAAGTGACGACGTATATTCCCGGCGTCGGCCACAACCTGCAGGAGCACTCGATTGTGCTCATCCGCGGGGGCCGCGTGAAGGATCTGCCGGGGGTACGGTATCACGTGATTCGCGGAACGCTGGATGCCGTGGGCGTCGCGGGCCGCATGCAGGGACGTTCGAAGTACGGTGCCAAGCGGCCGAAGAAGGGTTAAGAGATCGCCGTTGGTTGATGGCCGCTAGTCGTTGGCCAATGAATTCCGGGCGAGCACGAGGTGCGAGCCCGGCAAAGCTCAAGCTAGAAGCTATGAGCTAGGAGCTAAAAGCTGAATGCCTCGTAAAGGACATATCGCCAAGCGGACCGTTCCGGCCGATGCCGTTTATCAATCGGATCTGGTGACGAAGTTTATTAACTCGATGATGTGGCAGGGCAAGCGTTCGACCGCCGAAGGCATCTTCTATGAGGCTTTGGCGAAGGTGCAGGAGAAGGGCGGCGACGAAGCGTTGAAACTCTTCAAGAAGGCCGTCGAAAACGCGAAGCCGCTGCTCGAGGTTAAGACTCGCCGCGTCGGTGGTGCTAACTATCAAGTGCCGGTCGAAGTGAATGCCGACCGCCGGACGTCGCTCGCGATCCGCTGGCTGATCAGCTATGCGCGTGGCCGCGGGGAAAAAGGAATGGTCGACAAGTTGACCAACGAATTGCTGGACGCCGCTACCGGAAAGGGCGCCGCGATCAAGAAGAAAGAAGATGTACACCGGATGGCGGAAGCCAATAAGGCGTTCGCGCATTATCGGTGGTAGAAGTGCAGCTTTTGGCTCTTGGCCGTCAGCTTTTAGCTCTGCGGTCGAGATGCAAAGAGATTTGGCTAAAGGCCAAGAGCCAATGGCCAAGAGCGAATTTAAAGAGCCCCAGAAAGAGTTAGAACGTCGTGCCCAGAACAGTCCCATTAGAACGCTGCAGAAACATCGGCATCATGGCCCACATCGATGCCGGTAAGACCACTACGACGGAGCGCATCCTGTTTTATACGGGACGGACGCACCGCATCGGAGAGGTGCACGAAGGCACGGCCACCATGGACTGGATGGAGCAGGAGCAGGAGCGCGGCATTACGATTACGTCCGCGGCGACGACCTGCACCTGGCGCGATATTCGCATCAATATTATTGATACGCCCGGCCACGTCGATTTCACGGCGGAAGTGGAGCGGTCGCTGCGCGTGCTCGACGGCGCAGTCGCGGTGTTTGACGCAGTGCACGGCGTGCAGCCGCAGTCGGAAAAAGTCTGGCGCCAGGCTGATAAGTACGGCGTCCCGCGAATTTGCTTCATTAACAAGATTGATAAGATGGGTGCTGATTTCGAGCATGCCGTCGATACCATCCGCAAGCGCCTCAGTGCCAAGCCCGTCGCGATTCAATTTCCCATCGGTCAGGAAGATAAGTTCAGGGGTGTCGTCGACCTGATCAACATGAAGTCGATCGTCTGGCAGGACGACACCATGGGCGCGGAATACATCACGGAAGAGATTCCCGCCGAGCTGAAGAAGAAAGCCGAAGCGTTTCACGCCCAGTTGGTCGAAAGCATCGCTGAAAACGACGACGAAATCCTACACAAATTTCTCGAGGGCGAAGAGATTACGGCGGACGAGCTGCGCTCTTCGCTGCGGAAGTCAACGATCGCGTTGAAAGTATTTCCAGTCGTGGTGGGAACAGCGTTCAAGAACAAAGGCGTGCAGCCTTTGCTGGACGCGGTGGTGGACTATCTGCCCTCGCCGCTCGATGTGCCGGAAACGCATGGGATCAATCCCGACAACGGGCAGCCCATCACCCGCAAGGCGGACGACAAAGAGCCGTTTTCGGCGCTGGCGTTCAAGATCATGGCCGATCCGTTCGTGGGCCAGTTGACATTTATTCGCGTCTATTCCGGGCAGCTCAAGACTGGCGATTCCGTGCGCAACGTGCGCACCACAAAGACCGAGCGCATCGGGCGTTTGCTCAAGATGCATGCCAATAAGCGCGAAGAAATCAGCGAAATTCTGGCGGGCGACATTTGCGCTGCTGTTGGCTTGAAGAACGTCAGCACCGGCGATACGATTTGCGACGAGGATCATCCCATCGCGCTGGAGTCGATCACGTTTGCGGTTCCCGTGATTTCGGTTGCGGTCGAACCCAAGACCAAGGCTGATCAGGAAAAGATGGGCATGGCGCTCAGCCGCCTGGCCCAGGAAGATCCTACCTTTAAGGTTCACACCGATCCCGACAGCGGGCAGACCATCATCAGCGGCATGGGCGAGTTGCATCTGGAAATCATCGTCGACCGCATGATGCGCGAGTACAAAGTCGAGGCCAACGTCGGCAAGCCGCAGGTGGCGTATCGCGAAACCATCCGCAGGCACGCCGAGGCGGAAGGCAAATACATTCGCCAGACCGGCGGACGCGGCCAGTACGGCCACGCGAAGATTTATCTCGATCCGCAACCCGCGGGAACGGGCTACGAGTTTGTGAACGACATCGTCGGTGGTTCGGTGCCCAAGGAATTCATCAAGCCGATCGATCAGGGCATTCAGGAAGCGCTCGAAGGCGGCGTGCTGGCCGGGTATCCCATGGTCGATGTGAAGGCCACGCTGTATGACGGCAGCTACCACGACGTCGATTCGAACGAAATGGCATTCAAAATTGCCGGGTCAATGGCCTTCAAAGAGGCGGCCCGCAAGGCTTCTCCGGTGTTGCTCGAGCCGGTGATGGCAGTGGAAGTGGTGACGCCGGAAGATTATGCGGGTGTGATCATGGGCGATTTGAGTTCGCGGCGCGGACGCATCGAAGGCATGGAGCACCGCGCGGGTTCGCAGGTGATCAAGGCGATCGTTCCGCTGGCGGAAATGTTTGGCTACGCGACCCACATGCGTTCGTCGACGCAGGGCCGCGCGGAATACTCGATGCACTTTGCGCGCTATGAGGAGGCTCCGCGATCCGTTGCGGAGGAAATCATTGCCAAGGTGCAAGGGACAGCGAAGTAGCGATTGCGGTTCGCAGGCAAAATTGCATAGGTCCTTCGGCGCCAAAGAGCGAAGAGCGGCGCCTCAGGATGACAAAGGTTTGAGCTAGAAGCTAAGAGCTAGGAGCTAAGAGCTGAGTTATGGCGAAAGAAAAATTTGATCGCAATAAGCCGCACTGCAACGTCGGGACGATTGGTCACATCGACCATGGCAAGACCACGTTGACGGCGGCGATCACGAAGGTGTTGCAGAAGCACAACCCGAAGATTGTGTTCCGGTCGTTCGACTCGATCGATAACGCGCCGGAAGAGAAGGCGCGCGGCATCACGATTGCCACGGCGCACGTGGAGTACGAGACGGCGAACCGGCACTACGCGCACGTGGATTGCCCGGGCCACGCCGACTACATCAAGAACATGATCACGGGCGCGGCGCAGATGGATGGCGCGATCCTGGTGGTTGCGGCGACCGACGGTCCGATGCCGCAGACGCGCGAGCACGTGCTGCTGGCCCGCCAGGTCGGTGTGCCGTACATCGTGGTCGCGCTGAACAAGTGTGACGCGGTGGACGATCCCGAACTGCTGGACCTGGTGGAGCTCGAAGTGCGCGAGTTGCTGAAGACCTACAAGTTCCCGGGCGACGATGTGCCGGTGGTGCGGTTGTCGGCCTTGGGCGCGCTGAACGGGGAAGAGAAGTGGGAAAAGCAGATTGACGCGCTGATGAAGGCGGTGGACGAGAGTGTGCCGCAGCCGGCGCGCGAGCTGGACAAGCCGTTCCTGATGCCGATCGAAGATATTTTCTCGATCTCGGGGCGTGGAACTGTTGTCACAGGCCGGATCGAGCGCGGCAAGGTGAAGGTGGGCGAGGAAGTGGAAATCGTGGGCTTCCGCGAGACCCGCAAGACGGTGGTAACGGGCGTCGAAATGTTCAAGAAGCAGCTGGATGAAGGCATGGCGGGCGACAACGCCGGGTTGCTGCTGCGCGGCATTGCGAAAGAAGATGTCGAGCGTGGCATGGTGTTGGCGAAGGGTGGATCGATCACGCCGCACACCAAGTTCAAGGCCGAGGTCTACATTCTGACGAAGGAAGAAGGCGGGCGTCACACCCCGTTCTTCAAGGGATACCGTCCGCAGTTCTATCTGCGTACCACGGACGTGACCGGAGTTGCGGAGTTGCCGGCGGGCACCGAGATGGTGATGCCGGGAGACAACGTAAGCCTGGTGATCGAGTTGATCACGCCGGTGGCGATGGAGAAGGGCTTGCGCTTCGCGATCCGCGAAGGCGGACACACGGTGGGCGCAGGAACGATTGCGGAAATTGTGCAATAAGTGTGTGGGCACGGGCACTCTTGCCCGCGAGGTTTGACAGGGTGCAGGCAAGCGGGCAGGAGTGCCCGCTCCACACAAGCAGTGCATAGGTCCTTCGCGAGACAAAAAGCGTCTCGCTCAGGATGACAAGTTTGAGCGAGAAGCTAAGAGCTAGAAGCCAGGAGCTGTTTTATGCCCCGAGAAATTGTGACGTTACAATGCGGTGATTGCAAAGAGCGGAACTACTCGACGACCAAGAACCGGAAGACGACGACCGAACGGTTGGAATTCAAGAAATTCTGCAACCGTTGCCGCAAGCACACCCCGCATAAAGAAGTGAAATGACGCCGTTTGGCGGGCGTGAGCGGAGCGGGAGCCTGCCGGCGTCATCCGGAGCGTAGCTTGCGAAGGATCTCGCGGGCAGTTTGGATGGTTTTTAGGGGCGTAAGCTCAACGGTTAAACTGTCGGTCTCCAAAACCGAACTTGGGGGTTCGAATCCCTCCGCCCCTGCCAGAATTTTGGAACTGGAACGGGCAGTACAGGCGCAGCACATCGAGCAGGAAGAAAGAAGTAGAACATGGCGACGATGACCGAAAACGCACTCGTGACGACGGTGAAGTCCTGGCCGGAGCGCATCAAGACGTTCTATAACGAGGTGCGCACGGAAATGCGCAAGGTGACGGCGCCTTCGTGGAAGGAAGTTCGGGCAACGACGACAGTGGTCGTGATCACGGTTTTCATTTTCGCGTTGTACTTTGCCGTGATCGACTTCGTCATTCAACATGGCGTGACGGCTCTGTTCAACGCCTTTAAGGTTCATTGATTTTAGAGCGGACGAAAAGCTTGCAGCCGAGCGCTGCCTAGAAGGAAAGGGCTGGCCCAGAAGAAGCACCCACATATGCTGGACGAAGAAAAAAACGAAGCAGCAACAGGCGGAGAAGTGGAACAGCATTCTCCTGCCGCGGACGGAGTCGCCGCTACCGCCGAGGCGCCCAAGAACCCGAACATGAAGTGGTACATCATCCACTCGTACTCGGGGTTTGAGCGCAAGGTGAAAGAGTCCTTGGAGTCGCGGGTTGCAGCCTTCGGGCTGCAGGACAAGATCGGCAAAGTGCTGATCCCGACCGAGTCGGTCACCGAGGTGCGCGGCGGCAAGAAGTACACCTCCGAACGAATGTTCTATCCCGGCTACGTGCTGGTCGAAATGGACATGGACGATCACGTCTGGCATGTGGTGAAGTCCACGCCGCGCGTGACCGGCTTCGTTGGCACCGGGCAGCAGCCCACCCCGCTTTCCGAAGAGGAAGTGCAGCACATCGTTTACAAGGTCGCCGACAGCCGCGAGAAGCCCAAGCTTAAGGTCAAGTTCGAGAAGCAGGAATCGGTCCGCATCACTGAAGGCCCCTTCGCCAGCTTTACTGGCATCGTCGACGAAGTGAACGAAGACCGCGAGACTCTGAAAGTGATGGTCACAATTTTCGGCCGCTCCACCCCCGTGGAACTCGAGTTCAACCAGGTGGAGAAGGTCGCGTAGTTTGCAAGAAGCGCGTGGCTTGAGCCATGCGTGGTTCGTAGAAGGGCGAGGCTTTAGCCGTATCGTTTTTGGGCAAGGTACAGTTTTAGCCTTGGCGGTTTTGTGGAAGGGCGCGGCTTCAGCCGTGCGTTAGAGCCCGAACGAGACCGGGCTTTAGCCCTGAGGGCAGTTTCGAGAAATGAGAAGTCCGCAGATCGTGAGCCGAAAATCCTAGACTCACGCTGTCGACGGAAAAGAGATCATGGCAAAGAAAGTTACAGGTTATGTGAAGCTGCAGATCGCCGCCGGCAAGGCCACTCCCGCGCCCCCGGTGGGCCCGGCACTCGGCCAGGCGCAGATCAACATCATGGAGTTCTGCAAACAGTTCAATGCCAGAACCAATCAGAAGGAGATGGAGGGGCTGATCATCCCGGTGGTCGTGTCTGTGTACAGCGACCGCTCGTTCACCTTCATCACCAAGACGCCTCCGGCCTCGATCCTGTTGAAGCGCGCCGCCGGCATCGCCAAGGGATCGGGCGTGCCCAACAAAGATAAGGTTGGCAAGGTTACTGCCAAGCAGGTTGAAGACATCGCCAAGCAGAAAATGCCCGACCTGAACGCCGCGTCGGTTGAAACCGCGATCAAGAGCATCCGCGGCACGGCGCGATCGATGGGCATTGAAGTAGTTGGCTAGGTTTGTGTAGGGACGGACGCATGCGTCCGTCCGGCAAGCGCAGCGAGCGTTTTTTTGGGCAGCTGATCGGAAGATGGCAAGAATTCGCGGGCAAAGTGCCCGCGCCACACAGTCAAAAGCACCACGGCTCACCAGAACAACGGTGAGCGGTGGGAGACAAGGAAAAGCAATGAAAAAAGAAGGAAAAAACATCGCTAAGGCGCACGCTGCGGTCGAGAAGCGCCCCTATGTTCTGCAGGACGCAGTCCCCCTCCTGCAGAAAGTAAAGTTCGCCAAGTTCGACGAGACCGTCGAGGTCACGCTGCGACTGGGTGTTGATCCCAAGCACGCCGACCAGATGGTGCGCGGCACGGTCGTTTTGCCGCACGGCCTCGGCAAGGCGAAGAAAGTCCTGGTCATCGCCACGGGCGACAAGATTAAGGAAGCCGAAGCAGCGGGCGCTGATTTCGCCGGCGGCGAAGAAATGGTCGAAAAGATCACCAAGGAAAACTGGACCGACTTCGACGCGCTGATCGCCACGCCCGACGTGATGAAGTCCGTCGGACGCCTGGGCAAGATTCTCGGTCCGAAAGGCCTGATGCCGAACCCGAAGACCGGTACGGTCACCTTCGACGTGGGCAAGGCGGTGCAGGAAGTGAAGGCCGGCAAGGTCGAATTCCGCACCGACAAGACGGCGCTGGTCCACTGCCCAGTTGGCAAGATTTCGTTCTCGCCCGACAAGCTGATTGAGAACGCCACGGTGTTGATCACGAGCGTGATCAAAGCCAAGCCGTCCGTGGCCAAGGGCAAATACATCAAGGGCTGCACCTTGAGCTCGACGATGGGGCCTGGGATTCTGTTGGACGTTGCCCCCATCGAGGCCGCCGCGAAGGCCTAGGCAAGGAATGCCGGCCTGCGGCCGGCGGACAGCCGAGGGCGGCTGTCCCCACATAAGACTTGGAAGGATTGGACAATGCCAGTTACTAAAGCGAAGAAGACAGAGCAGGTCGAAAAGCTCAGCAAAGACCTGAAAAATGTTTCCAACGTGGTCGTGGCGACTTACACCAAGATGACCGTGTCCCAGGACTACGAGCTGCGCAAGGCTCTGCGCGGCGCGGGCGCGAAGTATCAGGTGGTCAAGAATACCCTGGCCGAGCGCGCCGCCAAGGGCACCCAGGTGGAAGGCGCCCTCAAGGATCTGGCCGGCGTGACCTCGATCGCCTACACCACGGGCGATCCGGTCGCGATGGCCAAAGCGCTGACCAAGTACGCCAAAGACACACCCGAATTCACCTTCAAGATCGGTGTGGTCGAAGGCAAAGTCATCCACATTAAAGAGATCGAAGCTCTGGCCAGCATGCCTTCGAAGGAAGAGCTGTATTCCAAGCTCCTGTTCCTGCTCAACGCGCCGGCCCAGCGTCTGGTCACCGCCATGGGCGCGGTAGGCCGGAACCTGGCAGTAGTGGTCGATCAAGGCGTGCAGCAGAAGAAGTTCAAAGAAGCATAGCTCGGGTGGGGACGGACGCATTCGTCCGTCCAGGTTTTGACCCACAGCGCGGGGAAATTGCCCCGCGCCAAATAAGTTCTGGATGGCGCAAGCCATCCGAAGAGATTTGGTTATCAGCAAGTCGGGGGTTGCGCGGTTCGTTCCAAGCGTTGTCTGGCGCGAGGAAACCGGACCTGGACGCACTGGAACCCCGACCCACCGATAACGAAATCAACAAAACTGAAACAAGTGGAGAACTAACATGGCGGATCTGCAACAGTTGGAAGAATCAATCGTAGCCTTGTCGCTTCTGGAAGCGGCGGAACTCGTGAAGAAGCTGGAATCGCGTCTGGGCGTTTCGGCAGCAGCAGCGGCCCCGGTGATGGTGGCTGGCGGCGGCGGCGCGGCGGCAGCGGCTCCGGCGGAAGAGAAGACAGAGTTCACCGTCGTCCTCAAAGAAGTGGGCGCCAACAAGATCAATGTAATCAAGGCCGTCCGCGAAGTCACCAGCTTGGGCTTGAAAGAAGCCAAAGAACTGGTCGATGGAGCCCCCAAAAACGTGAAAGAGGGCGTTTCCAAGGACGAAGCCGAGACCATCAAGAAGAAGTTCACCGAGGCGGGTGCGGTTGTCGAAGTAAAGTAAGGTCGTGTGGGGACGGCCGCCTTCGGCCGTCCGGTCGAGCGTTAGCTCGGCGAGTTTGCGTCGCTTAGCGACTGGACAGCCGAGGCGGCTGTCCCCACATAGCACCACGAGCGGTGCAATATCGATAATGTTGCACGTTCCTACTTGTGAACCTTCGGCGGCGATGTTAGCATCTATATAACGTCGCCTCCCAGGGCTTCACTCGAGCGCGAGCTAGTCTCGTGCGGGTGGTTTTGGGCAGGCTGCTCCGCGGGCAGGCGGGGCGGAAACAGGCCGACGAACTGGCGCGAAAGAATTCAAATCAAGAAGGGCGAAACGCCTTGGTTGGCGTCTGCGGGAACGACTGTCCCTGCGGGCGCCCCGCTGTCTTTTAGGTTCCAGGTTTTAAGATACGACGCTGTTCCGGTTCTGCACACACGTAGGTCCCGCGGCGCGATAAGCGCCCCACATTCCGCGGTTTAGGCGTGACCTTCGGTCGCGCGAGAGATTGGGAGTTTCTGACGATGAAAAATGCCTTCCGTAAACGTTTCGATTTTTCCAAAATTCCGGCCACTATCCAGATTCCGAACCTGATCGAGGTTCAGAAGCGCTCTTACGACCGCTTCCTGCAGATGGACAAACTGCCCAGCGAGCGCGAAGACGGCGGCTTGCAGGCGGTGTTTCAGTCTGTCTTTCCGATCACCGACTTCCGCAACGTATCACAATTGGAGTTTGTGGATTACGCCATTGGTAACTGGGAGTGCAAGTGCGGTCACCTCAAGGGCCTGCACCACCTGCGGACCACTTGCAAGAATTGCGGATCCACGGTCATCACCGATCCGTTCCATCCGGGCGAAGTACTGTGCGGCAAGTGCGGCACCTACAACGCGAACACGCCCGATTTCTGCAACAAGTGCGGCGATCCGGTGGGACTGCAGTTGAAGTACGACGTGGCGGAGTGCGAGGAGCGCGGCATGACTTATTCCGCGCCGCTCAAGGTCACCATGCGTCTGACCATCTTCGACAAGGACGCCGAGACCGGCAACCGCTCCATCCGCGACATTAAAGAGCAGGAAGTTTTCTTCGGCGACGTTCCCTTGATGACGCAGAACGGGACGTTCATCATTAATGGAACCGAGCGCGTCATTGTCAGCCAGTTGCACCGTTCGCCGGGCGTGTTCTTCGAGACCGCGAACAACCGCACCTATTTCTTGGGCAAGATCATTCCCTACCGCGGCTCATGGGTCGAATTTGAATACGACCAGAAGAACGTGCTTTACGTTCGTATCGACCGCAAGCGCAAGTTCCTGGGCACGATTTTCCTGCGCGCCCTCGGCCTGCGTTCCGGCGAAGATATTCTGCGCGCGTTCTACACCGTCGACCGCCTCACGGTTCGCGATAAGAAGCTTTACTGGACGCTCGATCCGGCCAGCGAGAAGCCGACGAACCTGCTGGGCATGAAGCTCGCCCACAGCATCAAGAACAAGTCAGGCGACGAGATCGCGCACTCCGGCCGCAAGATCAATCACCAGATCTTGAAGGACATCCAGAAGGCGAAGGTCACTGAGATCGAAGTCGACATCACCGACC
>JBARBI010000001.1:0-15414 GCA_049792875.1 Candidatus Sulfotelmatobacter sp. | reverse complement strand
AGACGCCGCTGAGATCGTAAAGAAGGCTCAAGCAGCCCGTGCCGCCAACTCCAAGCCTTCCCTTCCCCTTGAGAAATACGCCGGGATCTACAACGACGCGTGGTATGGACCGATCAGCATTCGCATGGAAAATGGGGCCTTGGTCATCACCTTCGATCACACGCCCTCCATGATCGGCGATTTGCAACATTGGCAGCACGACACTTTCAAGGCCCGCTGGCGCGACCGCACCATCGAAGACGCATTCGTGACCTTCGCTCTAAACCCCGACGGAAGCATCGACAGCGCACGAATGGCTGCCGTCTCTCCGCTGGCAGATTTCAGTTTTGACTACCAGGACCTGCTGCTGAAACCAGCACAGAAGAAATGAAGCAATAAGGAAGTCCCGCGTGCCCCGAGCATGCCCTCCGTTTTTGGAGGGAAGAGGGGATTTTGCCTTCCAGTTTCCAAGGCTCAAGTTGGCGAACGCAAATAATCCGTCCCTCAAAACCGCCGAGGCCGCAGTCCAGGCCCACAGCGCCGTTCTCCGGAAAGAACTCGGTCTGTTCGACCTCGTTCTCGCCCAGATTCTGATCATCATCGTGGCGGACTATATGGGGACGGCAGTCAAGGCAGGCGCCTCACACGTAGTCTTCTGGGCCCTTGCCATCACGTTGTTCTTCGTGCCCTTGGCTCTGGTCGTCATCCACATGAGCCGCCTGCTCCCGTTGGAGGGCGGACTCTACGAGTGGGCGCGCATCGCCTTCAACGACCAGATTGGATTCCTTGTCGCCTGGAATCTTTGGCTGTACGTGATCTTGTATGTCGGGCTGGGCGGGCTGGTCACCGTGTCCTTCGCGTCCTACGTGATCCCGGGTGCCTCGTGGATCGCCTCAAGCAAAGGGATGATCGTCGGCGCCTCCTTTGCCGTGATTGCAACGACTATGTGCATCGCGGGTCTTGGCCTTCGAGTCGGCAAGTGGATCAACAACGTTGGAGCTGTAGTTTTCCTCATTACGATCGCCGTGCTGATCGCAATGCCGTTTCTGAATCTTTGGCACGGCTCGCTGGCGGAGTACCACCCGTTACGTTTGGTGGCGCCGCCCCTCACTTTGTTCACTCTGAGCGTCTTCAGCAAAATGGCATTCGGCGCGCTCACCGGCTTCGAGTACGTTGCCGTGTTCGCCGGGGAATGCCGCGACCCAAAACGCCACCTGCCACGTTCTGTTCTGCTCACTGGGCCAATCGTCGCGCTGATTTACATCCTCGCCACCAGCGCCATTCTAGCTTTCGTCCCGCCTTCGGCCGAGGACGTTGTGGCCCCGGTTGCGCAGGCCCTGAGCCGCAGCGTCCAGGCTTTTGGGCTCGTTGGCTTCGTTATGCCTCCGGCGGTGCTATTCCTTTTCATCTACTACCTGGCCACTTTCTGCGCTTTTTTCACCGTGAGCACACGGCTCCCCATGGTCGCGGGATGGGATCACCTTTTGCCCGAATGGTTTTCCCGCCTTCATCCCCGTTACCAGACGCCGATCAACTCGGTCTTGTTCCTGGGAGCCGCTACTCTGATCGTGGCCCTGGCCGCGTTGATCGGAGTCGGCCAGCAGGAATCCTACGAACTCCTGCTCACCTGGAGTTTCACGTTCTACGGCATCGCTTACATCGCGCTCTTCGCGATTCCCCTGTTCTCGTCCAAAGAACGACGCCTGCGCCCACCTTGGTGGGCACGCGTGGCAGCAGCGTCAGGCTTGCTTGTGACGTTGCTCTTCGTGGCGCTGTCGATCTTTCCCATTATTGACGTCGACAGTTCCTGGCGCTATTCGCTGAAGATCGCCGGCGTTGTGCTGGGAGCAAATTTTTTTGGTTGGATGATCTACCGCGCCGGCCAGCGGAAGAGAGACCGCGTTAGCGTTTGATTCGGGCGAGTCAGTTCAATCCCTGCAACAGGTAGAGTTCGGAGAGTTGGCGCAGGGTGTTAAAGGCGAAGTACTGCCCGTCGGGCGTGGCTACTACACGGGTAACGCCGAACCCGCCCGTGGGGTCGTGCATTTCCAGCGTCTTGACCAGTTGCCGATCGCCGGTGTCCAGATGAATGCGATAGACGAGTGCGGAAAGGCCGTTGTAATTGGCGACCAGAGCTACGGTTCCATCGTTTGTGACTTGAACCAGTCGATCCCGCTCTTGCAATCCTTTGGTCTCATGGGCCGGCAATCCAGCATCGATCGGGACAAGTTCGGCAGTGGGCTGGTCGCCGCGCACCAACAGGAACTTGCCATCTGGCGTAACCTGCGCGCGGCCGCCTTCGGGCGTGAGTGGCTGCAGTTTGCCCGAAGCAGGGTCGAACAAATAATTGCGTGCCTTGTGTCCCGGTTCGTTGGCCAGGAGAACAACGCGACGGCTATCCGCGGCGAAGCCTTGAGGGACAATGTTTTCGACTCCAGCCGGTTTCAGTTCTGTGACTTCCCCTGCTCCCGTGGGAATGAGCCAAGTACGCGGTGGGTTGCTAGGGGTGCTCGCGAGCACCCATTTCTGGTCAGGCGAGAGGGCAACGCCATAGCCTTCGCCCAGGCGCACCGCGGCGGAGCCGTCGGTCTTGCGCAGGAAAATCGTGCCCAGCGACCCGCCACCTTTTCCGCCCTCGTGAAACAGCACCTGCTTGCCATCCGGGGATAAGGCAATCAGGACGGCCCGGTCGAGCCAGGTCAGCTCTCTTTCAGAAAGGTCTTGCGGACCGGAGAAAAAGATCTTGCGCTCGCGATCGTCAATCGCAATGATCGCCGTACCATCAGAGGAAACATCGTGCAGCGTCAAGTCCCCCGGAGCCGCCGCCAGCATGCGGAACGTGCCTGATAACGTAACGGCCATCAGACGCCGAGCGATGGTCGTGACGGTGGGATCGGCCGTGAACCATACTTCATCCCCTTTCGGTGACCAAGCCAGCCCGTACAGGCTGGCGAAGTCTCCGAATGATTTTGCCTCGCCTCCTCCGTCGGAGCTAACGATGGTGATGGAGCCCCGATCATCGCCCCTGCTGGGATGCCGACAAAATGCGATTCGCTTGCCGTCGCGCGATATTCGGGGATGGCTGATCCAGGCGGGTGCAGCCAATTTATAAACGACCTTGCCGGCGGGATACTCGATCCGGTTTTCGTTGTCCACGGTCCGCACCACGAGCAAATTCGAACCGTCGGGCGACCAGTCAGACCATTCCACGTTCTCCAGCATTTCCCGGGGAGCCGTTCCCCCCGTCAGCGGCGTGCGTCCCAGGGTCCCCTGCACACCGAAGAATCCCTGCAGGGATTTGGGCTTTAGGGAAACCGCGATTTCTCCCTGGGAAGAGATGCCCAGCAGATCTACCTGGCTCAGCCCCACCGGCCGCGATTCAATACTGTCCTGCCGCGTGGAGAAAAGCTCGGGATCGCTGCCACCCCACGCCGCGCTGTAAATGACGGTGCGGTTGTCTGGCGCAAACCGGGCGCTCAGCACTGTTCCTTTACGGAAGGTCAGTTGGTGATACGTCACCTCCGAAGATGGCTTGGCCTTGTGGCCAAGCAGATAGCCCAAGGCAACCGCCAAGGCCACCAATAGCAGAGTGATTGGCAACTGAAACCGCCGTACCCGCTGCACCGTGCTCGGCTTGGCCACAGCTCCCGCGGATGAACCGGAGTACTGCGACAGTGCGTCAAGGTCAAACGCTAGATCGCGGGCCGACTGAAACCGCTGGTCAGGATTTTTCTCCAGGCAGTGCCGCGTGATTCGATCCAGCGCTGGGGAGATGCTGCGATTGATCTCCGTCAACTCTGGCGGATCTTCCTTCAGGATCGCCGTCATCGTCTCCGCCGCCGTATCCCGGCTGAAGGCCCGCTGGCCGCTCAGCATCTCGAAGAAGATGGCTCCGAACGCGAAGATATCGGAACGATGATCGACCACGACACCGCGCACCTGCTCCGGCGACATGTAGCCCGCGGTGCCCAGAACTTGCCCGGCTTCGGTCAGGGCAACGTCGACGGAAGTGAGTGTCTGCGCGCCGGCGCTGCCCTCCGACCCACGTGCGATCTTGGCCAACCCGAAGTCGAGAATCTTCACCCGCCCGTCTTTTGTAAGGAAGATGTTCTCGGGCTTCAGATCACGGTGAATAATACCTTTTTCGTGTGCCGCGGCTAGTCCCTGGGCAATCTGGATCGCCAGTTCAATCGCTTTTCGCGGTGACAGGATGCCGCCCCGCATACGCTCCCTCAGGGTCTCTCCCTCCAACAGTTCGCAGACCAGATACGGCGTTCCCTCGAAGGTTCCGACGTCATGCACCGCCAGAATGTTGGGGTGGTTCAGAGCGGCAACGGAACGTGCTTCCTGCTCAAATCGGCGTAAGCGGTCTGCGTCGGAAGAGAATGAGGAAGGAAGAACCTTGATGGCAACGATGCGGTCGAGACGACTGTCTCGAGCTCGATACACCTCACCCATACCGCCCGCGCCCAGTTGCGATTGGATTTCGTACGGGCCGAGTTTAGTCCCAGAGGTGAGTGCCATCCGTGCGCGCCATTATAGCCGAGGCAGCATTTTTTTCAGAGGATGCAACGACTCCGGAGTCGGATCGACTCGGACGCTACTCCGATTGCTTCACCGTAGAAAGACCCGCCCCGCATCCTCCACGCGCACGCTCGACTTGCGCCGCACTCCCGTTCCCACGTGGTAGGCCTCGAGCACGTGATCTTCGATGAGCAACACTTCCTTCTCGCTGATCCATCCCACCAGGGTCGCATGCGGCACGAATGCCACCCGCCGCGGAGTTTCTTGCAGGCTCTTCACTTCCACCGCCGGCAACTCCGCCATCGCCTTGCGGATTCGCTGCGACTCCTCGGGATTCGCCTGCCCTTCCTCGGCTAACTGAATGGGTTGGTTGGATTGCGCCGTAGAAACAATGGTCATCGCCACCGATCCAGAATCCGGCGACAGCCGCGCGTTCGAGGTGTAAAAGCTCACATCGTAATCAGGATTCTTGTACGTGGCCTGCTCATCAAACAACACACGCTTCTTGCCGTCGCTCAGCACCAGCGTCTGATCGTTGCTCTGATTCGACCATCCGCAACAGCCGGTATCCGGAATCGCCTCGAGTATCGTCTTGCCGTCGAACGCTGCATCCAGCACCCGTTGCAGGGGCTCGCCCAGCGGATCGGCATTCCACTTCCCGCCTTCTTGCTGATAACCGGTGCTCGCCTTGTACACCAACTCTGTCTTACTCGCGACAAACTGCGTCATCAGAAAAAACTTCTCCACGCCGCTCTCCGGCGCCCAAACCACGCCGGACGGACAACTCTCTTCGCACGTCCCCGTGGTACAGCGACAGTCGGGAAACTTAACCGTGGCCAACTCTACCCGCCCGGCGCCGCTCAGATCGGTCTGCCATGCCTGCCATGTCGTGGTGATCGAAAGATCCACTTCCTCCCGCTGCAACCGTCGCGCCTGATTGGCGAACCAGAACAAATGGCCGCCATCCGCCGAAAGATACACCACCGGCGCCGTCTCGGTGACCGCCTGGTTCGATCCCGTCGCGCTGACCTCTCGCTTTACCCCGAGATCGATCGAGGTAGCACTGTGGCCGTTCCAAAACCAGGCTTTGTGTGCAGACGTGGCATCTTCCTCCGACAGCGGCATCGAAACCGCAGCCGCAAACAGGATCTGCCCTCCACGATTGATGGAAGCATTCCCCGGCGCCTGTGCTGCATCGCCGGGAACTTTAACCGTCTGCTTGACCGCAAAGGTCACTGGATCGTATTCGACCATTTCCCCCGACGCGCGCAATACCCACAGCCGCTTGCCCTGCCCGGCCAACGGCGCCGTCAGCAACAGCAGACCACTCACAACCTGCAATGCTCTTCGCATCAATTTCAATGCGTCTCGACCAGTGGCAATTCTATGAAGCTCGCCTGCTCGGGGGAGTGAAATACGCGCTGCACCGCTTTCTTGTAATCTCCCGGCTTCGCCCAGAAAATGTTCGGCACAAAGGTTTGGGGATTGCGGTCGTACAGCGGGAACCAGCTCGACTGAATCTGAACCATGATCCGATGCCCGGGCAGAAACACATGGTTCGCCGTTGGCAACAGGAACTGGTAGAGCAAGGCCTTGTCGGGCGTGATCGCCTTCGGCGTCTCCAGACTCTCCCGATACCGCCCCCGGAAGATGTCGGCGGAAATCATCAACTGGTAGCCGCCCATCGCCGGCTGCGGCCCCACCTCGTCGGGATAAACGTCAATCAGCTTGACCACCCAGTCGGCGTCGCTTCCACTGGTGGAAGCAATTAAATTCGCGACGGGCTGCCCGCTGATCTTCACTGGCTCCTTCAACTCGTCCGACACGAAGGCAACTACGTCCGGACGTCCCGACGCTTCCCGCTGATCGTCCACCAGCCATTGGGCCCAGGTGAATCCGTCGCCGTATCCCACGGGTTGGCTGGGACGCGAGCGGAAGGGTACGGGCTTCGCCGGATCGGAAATGTATTCCTCAGAATCCGCTTCCCCTACCTTGGGAGAGTTAAAGCTTAACTTGAGCCCCGCCCCCAGATACAGCCGGGTCGGATGGATTGCGCATCCGCTGGGGCATCCCGCAGGCCACGACGACAGACGCCGCCAGATGTTGGTGCCGGTTTCGAACGCGGTTACGGAAGCCACATCGGCCTTCGGCGACCCATCCTTTAGATATTGATCGAGAAACGGCCGCAGGATGTTCTCGCGGAAATAAAGCCCGGTGTCGCTATTGAACTTCAACGCACCCAGGGAACTGCCGTCGCCGATCTCCTGCCCGTGATGCCACGGACCAAGGACGAGAAACACCTTGTCATTGTTGGTGTCCTTCGGTTTGATTGCCTTGTAGACCGCAATAGCCCCGTAAATATCCTCCTGATCCCACAGGCTGTCGACCAGCATCACCGGCACTTTCAACGGCTGCGCGGCCAGAATCTTGTCCATCGCCTGCTCCTGCCACCACGCGTCGTAGCTGGGATGCTCCAGCAGTTTGCGCCAGAACCCGACCTGTTCCAACCCGTGGCGCCGCCCCAGTTCACCGGCGGATCCCGCCTCCATATATACGTCGTAATCGTCGAAGTGATTGCTCCACCACAACGCCTTATTGTCGCGGGTAGCTTCCTGCTCGTAGATGTACGGCATGTTCTGTTCGCGGAAGGCTCCGTTGTGAAACCAATCGTCTCCCTTCCAGCCATCCACCATGGGATTCATGGGCACGGAAACTTTCAGCGCCGGATGTGGATTCACCAGCGCCATCAGCGGCAGGAAGCCATCGTAGGAGATCCCCAGGATGCCAACCTTCCCATTGCTCTCCGGAACGTTCTTCACCAGCCAGTCAATAGTGTCGTACGTATCGGTGGAATGGTCGACCGGCGTCGGGTTCAGCGGCCCGTGCAGCGGCCGCGTCATCACGTAGTCTCCCTCCGACCCATACTTGCCCCGCACGTCCTGCACGGCGCGGATGTATCCTCCTTCGACAATCACTTCGAGCGCGTTGTCGTAGCCGTTCAAAATCGGGGCGAGGTGGGAACTCTGCGCGTGACTCAGTTGCGCACTGGCGTTGTAAGGCGTCCGGGTCAGCAAAATAGGAGCGTTCTTCGCGCCCTTGGGAATCACGATCACCGTATGCAACCTTACGCCGTCACGCATCGGGATCATCACATCCCGCTTGATGTAGTCGAAGCTGTCCGTCACCGGTTCGATTTTGGTTGGAGTTTCGCTCGGCAACGATGTGTCCGCTGCACCCGTTTGCGCAACCGAGGAACCCAGAAGGAGCGAACCTGCGAGAAACGGAGTGAGCCAACCCAGAGTACGAATGTGGAAGATCATTCTTAGGAAAGGTTTCATGGGAAGTGACGAAATAGTAACCCGGCGACGAGTGGGTTGCCAAATCGGCATTCGCCGCCGCCTGCTGTTCGGTAGTCGCACCTCGACCTTCCCGGCTATTTTCTTTTTGCGAACAAGAATGAACTCGATGTCCGAAATGGCCTTCGAAATGATAGGCTACCGAATCCGACCTGCGGAGTGGAATGGCCTCGGCCAAAGCCGAAAGGTTTATGCTTCCCTTATAATGACCGGGGCCCAGGACGGTTGTTCGACTGCACCGAATGTGGTGCACCAGGATTCGTCGCATCAAGGTTCCGATCCAAACACGCCCGCGATCCTCATCTATGGCCGTTGACTGCAAAAACCCAAAGCCCGAAATCGAAGCGGCGAGTCTGACCGACGTCGGCAGCCAGCGCTCCAACAATGAAGATTCTTTTCTCTATTGGGAACCCGACTCCGACGAGGAATTCCACCGCAAGGGCCTTCTCGCCGTAGTGGCCGACGGCATGGGCGGCTACGAAGGCGGCCAGGAGGCCAGCCGCCTGGCTGTGGAAACCGTGCGCGACGTCTATGAGCACAGCTTTGCCGGCGATCCGCAACTTGCCTTGATCGAGGCCTTCGAGGCTGCTCACCAGAACATTCAGCATTACGCCCAGGAGCATCCCCAGCTCTACGGCATGGGAACCACGTGTACCGCAATCTCCATCCTCGGCCGCCTGCTCTACTTCGCCCACGTTGGCGACAGTCGCCTTTACCTGATTCGCGGCGAAACCATTTCCCGTCTCACCCGCGATCATTCCTACGTCGGCCGTCTCGTCGAAAACGGCATCGTGCGCTCCGAAGATGCCGAATCGCACCCCCAACGTCATATTCTCACTGCTGCACTGGGATCCGGCCGGGACGTGACCCCTCACACTCCTGAACTTCCCGTGCCCTTGGAAGACAGGGACACCCTTGTCCTCTGTACCGACGGCCTCTGGGGCCTGGTGGGCGATCAGGAACTCGCCCGCATCGTTCAAGCGAATTCACCCGCGGAATCCTGCACCAGGTTGGTGAACCTGGCTCTGGAACGCGGCGGTCCCGACAACATCACGGTCCTGGTTCTGCGAGTCGCCGCCTGATCGGTCCATGGTTGCCCTGGATAAACTGCCCCCTCTGTCCCTACCCCGTCCGAATACCAAAAGTAACTTGCACACAAGGTCCTCCTGGGTCGATATATTGAATCAGGGGAGTTCACTATTCCTCAGGTAACGATCAAAACGGGCCTCAAGACGCCGGATGGGCGCGATGAACTACTCACGGAATATTTGTGCGACCAACCGGGATGTCCCAACATTGCGACCCACGCGCTCGGGTGCGTAAGGGAAGTGGGCACCGTCGCCGCTGTCTGCGACGAGCACGCGCCCAGACCTCATTCCTAACCGCCGCTTCTCCAAGAATCAATTCTCTGGTTCGCTTCGCGCTTCCTCGCGAAACCGTTCTGCTGCCCAAAGGCAAGGGTTCAGGCGAGTCGACTGTTCATTCTGACAGTAGCCACTCTTAGGCCGGACTCCTACTGTGATGGAAGCTCAAGAGTCTGCCATGTTCTGCTCGCAGTTGCGTAAACATTCGAAACTTTCAAGCGGTAAACAGCCAAAATTTCAAGAAGGAAGGAAGCTTCCATGACTGATCCAGAAACGATTCAGCGAAGCGTGCTGCCCATCCCGGACCCACCCCGCTCAGGCCTGATGTTGTACGATGCCAAGGATCCGGAAAACAAGTACCCAGCCATCACCCAGTTGCGTCCCCCCAAGGGTGCGCCAAACGTTCTGGTTATCCTGATTGACGATGCCGGCTTTGGCTCCTCCAGCGCTTTCGGCGGACCATGCGCCACGCCGAACGCGGAAGCTATGGCAGCCGGTGGCTTGAAATTCAACCGCTTTCACACAACAGCCTTGTGCTCTCCCACACGACAGGCAATGCTGACCGGACGCAACCACCACACGGTTGCCATGGGAGGGATCACCGAAATCGCGAGCGGTTCACCTGGCTATAACTCAGTTCTGCCAAACACGTGCTCGCCGCTCGCCCGGACACTTAAGCTCAACGGATATGCGACCGCGCAATTCGGCAAGTGCCATGAAGTGCCGGTCTGGGAGACGAGTCCGGCCGGTCCATTTAATTCCTGGCCCACGGGTGGAGGCGGATTTGAATACTTCTACGGGTTCATTGGCGGCGAGGCGCACCAATGGTACCCCTCGCTCTACGAAGGCACGACGCCGGTGGAGCCCAAGAAGACGCCCGAACAGGGCTACCATTTGGTGGAAGACATGACCGAGAAGGCCATGAACTGGATTGGGCAACAAAAAGCGCTCATTCCCGACAAACCTTTCTTCGTCTACTTTGCGCCGGGAGCGACTCATGCCCCGCATCACGTCCCGAAAGAATGGGCAGATAAGTACAAAGGCAAGTTCGACCAGGGGTGGGACAAGCTGCGCGAAGAGACCTTCGCCCGGCAAAAGAAACTAGGCGTCATTCCGCCCGATAGCCAACTCACGAAGCGGCACAAAGAAATCCCGTCATGGGATGAAATGCCTGCCGCCCTGAAGCCCGTGCTCATCCGGCAGATGGAGGTTTATGCCGGGTTCATGGAGTATGTCGATTACCATGTTGGCCGGTTGGTGGATTCTGTGAAAAAGCTCGGCCTGCTCGATGACACCCTGATCTACTACATCATCGGCGACAATGGCGCGTCGGCCGAGGGCACGCTGCACGGTACTTACAACGAGATGATCAACTTCAACGGCGCCTCGGCACTGGAGACGCCCGAGTTCCTGATGGAGCGCCTCGACAAACTGGGCGGGCCGGAATCGTACAACCACTTTGCCGTGGGCTGGGCGCACGCCATGAACACGCCGTACCAATGGACCAAGCAGGTCGCCTCGCATTGGGGCGGCACGCGCAATGGGACGATTGTGCACTGGCCCAAGGGGATCCAGGCGAAAGGCGAACTCCGCACCCAGTTCTGTCACTGCATCGATGTCGCGCCGACCATCCTCGAAGTGGCGGGTCTGCCACAACCGCTTTTCGTGAACGGCGTCCAGCAACACCCGATCGAGGGTGTCAGCATGGCGTATACGTTCAACGACGCCAAGGCGGCCGAGCAACACGAGACGCAGTACTTCGAGATGTTCGGCAATCGGGGTATCTACCACAAGGGCTGGACCGCGGTGACACGGCACAAGACACCCTGGCTCCTGATCGGTGAGGTGACCCCTGCGTTCGACGATGACGTTTGGGAACTCTACGACACCAGCAAAGACTGGACCCAGGCAAACGATTTGTCGAAGCAGATGCCGGAGAAGCTGCACGAACTGCAGCGCCTCTGGCTGATCGAGGCGACACGCTACAACGTGCTACCGCTCGACGACAATCTCGGTGCACGGCTTAACTCGGATACAGCTGGCCGTCCACAGCTGATCAAGGGCAAGTCGCAAATCCTGTTTGGCAGCATGGGCCGTCTGTCGGAAAACTCGGTGCTCAATCTGAAGAACAAGTCCCACTCAGTGACGGCAGCGATCGTTGTACCGACAACGGGAGCCGAGGGCGTGATTGTCGCCCAAGGCGGCAACATCGGGGGCTGGAGCCTCTACGCCAAGGGAGGCAAGCTCAAATACTGTTACAACCTGCTCGGCATTTACCAGTTCTATGCCGAGTCAACCAGCGTGCTGCCTGCTGGTGAGCACCAGGTCCGCATGGAGTTTGCGTATGCTGGCGGCGGCCTGGGCAAGGGGGGTGCGGTTTCGTTGTTCGTGGACGGCAAGAAAGTCGGCGAGGGCAAGGTCGCGGCGACAGCGGCCATGGTCTTCTCGGCCGACGATGGCTGTGACGTGGGAGTGGACAACGGTTCTCCCGTATCGCCGGACTATGGCGCGCGGGGGAACGAGTTCACGGGTCAAGTCAAAGGCGTGCAACTCGCCATTGCCGACGACGCCGTCAGCCTCGATCACCTCGTCTCGCCGGAGGAAGCCATCCACATCGCCATGGCACGGCAGTAAACCAATCGTGACCGGCAGCCCATCCTGGGCTGCCGGTCATTATCTTTACCTTATCTTTACCTTCCTATCCTTTCCCTTCGCGTGCTTTCGCAATGGTGGACCTCCGCCTATGAAAAAGCTCCTCACGCTCGCGGCGGTTAGCGAAGGGCTGACTGGCCTGATCTTGATCGTGTATCCCCCCATCGTGATCCGGCTATTGTTCGGCTCCGAAATCGCTGGCGCAGGTGTCTGGATGAGTCGAATCGCCGGAATCAGCCTGATCGCGTTGGGAGTGGCTTGTTGGCCGGACCGTAACCCGCTCCGGGCGTTCTTTGGGATGTCGACCTACAGCTTGCTCGCAACGCTGTATCTCGTTTACGTGGGGGGGAACGGTGGAGCGGGGATTCTGCTGTGGCCACTCGTTGTTGCCCACGCAGGGCTGTCTATCCTTCTCGTTTGGACATGGGGGAAGGAGCGACAGGCACCGTAGGCATAGGCCTCACCTTTCCCACTTTTCATCGCCGTCTCCACCCTGGCTGCGCTCAACACCACGCAAGATGAGCACCTGCGCCGCGTAGTACGTAATCCAGATGAGTTGCGCGTTGCCCGGAAAAGGCCCGCGAAACTTGCTGACCGCGAGCATCGCATCCGACGTTATGAACAACAGCGCTCCGATGCCTGCCAAAGGACTCCCCAGATCGGCTAGCATTGCGCTGATCCCCATGCAACACAACACCAGCGCATAGACCACTACCGGGATCAGGGCAGAACCGAGCGATGACCGCAGGTGTAACAGCATGGACCCGAGCGCAATCACGATCGCGACCACTCCGCACACCCGCGGCGCGCCTGGTCTGCGCCAAACCGTGGCCCCGAGCCTGCGGAACAACGCAATATAGACCAGGTGTGCGATCAGAAACGAACCCAGTCCCAGGAGAAACAGTGACCCTCCGTCCAGACTCCCAAGTCGCCGCACACCCAAAAGAAAGTCTCCGACCGAGGAAAGAGCCAGCGCGCTTCCCAGCAAACTATCCGCGCGAAACCCAAGAACCGCCAGCAACACAATGCTTAAAACCTCGAAGACCACCGGCCAGTCCCCCTCCGCAAACGGCCGCACCAGGAGAAAAGTCAGAGAGGCGACAGCCGAAATCGCAAATAACCCAGATGCTCTCATCGTGCTCCTGAACCTAATCGACCGCGATCTGTGTCGCTTAGCGTTCTCAGGAAGCTACCTCAGGACCTCGTAGCGGAGTCGAACCACGCCGTCAGGGTACTTCCTGGCCGAACGTAAGCGCAGCGGCACGTCCCGATGACGTGGAGCGATCATTGGAATACCGTCACCGATGAAGGTGGGAATGACGTGCATGTCGAACGCGTCAATCTCCTGGACGTCGAGGAACGAGGCGATCAGCTCGCCGCCGCCCATCATCCAGATGTGTTTTCCCGGTGTGGTGCGTAGACGCTGCGCAAAGGCCTTCACCGGCTCCGATACGAATTCCGCTCCTGTCGCCGCCCGTTTCGGAGGCTTCCGCGAGAACACATAGTTGGCGAGCTTCGTGTCGAACATCCCGCCTTTCATACCTTTCTTCTTGTAGTAGGCAAGACCCCAGTCATAGGTCTTGCGGCCCCACAGGATGGTGTCAATCGTCTGGTAAAACGCCTTCATTCCATAATCTACGGTGAGCGGCCGGCGATTAAGCCATTCGACGTCGCCGTCTGGCCTGGCGATGTAGCCGTCCGCGCTTGTCGCGATGTAGACGATGATCTTTCGCTGTGTGTTCATGACAGAAACTCCCACCCGGTCGCAAGTTCGCCTTGAAACCTGCGCGGATTCTTTGAATACGATGGGCGCGCCACAAGCGGCTCAAGTGCAAATGGCAACGTACTGAAACACCGACTAAGCAGGACAACACTAAAGCGTGCAAGAACCTGCAGAAGCGAGGAGTTCTCCACAGCACGAACGGCGCTTTCCCTGCCCCTAAACTGCAATTTGCTGCACATCGCATCCTCCCCTCGCTGGGCGGCGACGGCTAACCTGTTGATTCCACTATCAAATTCAAGCTCCATATTTTGGCCGAATGGGCTCCGGTTTGCAATGTCGCTTATGTCAATAAAGTCTATTACTTAAATCTAGTTTATGGAATAATTCGCCTATGAAGATCTCCCAAAAAGGACTCTATGCGCTGCAGGCCATGATGATGCTGGCGCGTCATCATCACCAGGGAGCCATCAAGATCCGTGACATCGCCTACGAAGAAGTGCTCCCGGAAAAATTCCTGGAATTGATTCTGCTCGAACTCAAGAACGCCCGCATGGTGGAAAGCGTTCGCGGAGCCAAGGGCGGCTACCAGTTGCGCCGTGATCCCGCCGACATCCATCTGAGCGAGATCATCCGCCTGATCGATGGCCCGCTTGCGCCCTTCGGCGACGCCGAACAATTGCGCGAACTCATCGACCGCGATCTGCCGCATCGCGCCTTGTACCAGGTGTTTCTCGATGTCCGCGACGCCGCCGCACGCATCCTCGACAACACAACCTTGGCGGACCTGATCGTCGACCGTGGCACGCGCCCCGGCAAGAGCGGCAAGCACCAGAAGAAAGATACCGCCAGCGTCCTCCCCATGGTGGTTGGAGGCAAAAAGGGTGAGTAAACGATCCCTGGTTGCGTTGGTGCTCTGGGCGGCAACGGCGGTCTCGGGATGGGCTCAAGGAGCCGTCAACACCATCCGCGTCGCCGCCTTCCCCAACATCACGCACGCGCAGGCTATGGTGGGCAAGGCCAACGGTTGGTTCGATAAAGCCATGGGCCCGCAGGTCAAAGTTCAGTGGACCAGTTTTAACGCTGGTCCTTCGGCGATTGAAGCTCTGTTTGCCGGCGCGATTGACATGACCTACGTCGGCCCCAACCCCGCGATCAACGGTTATGTCCGCTCCAACGGCGAAGCCCTTCGCGTTGTCTCCGGGGCCGCCAGTGGCGGCGCTTCGCTGATTGTGCGCAGCGATTCCGGGATTAACAAACCGGAGGATTTCCACGGCAAGCGCGTGGCTTCCCCGCAATTCGGCAACACGCAAGACGTCGCTCTGCGCAACTGGCTCAAAAATCACGGCATGAAGACCAACGACAAGGGCGGTGATGTGCAGATCATCCCCATGGCCAATCCCGATCAACTGACCCTGTTCCTCAAGAAAGATCTCGACGCCGCCTGGGCTCCTGAACCCTGGGCGACACGCCTCATTCATGAAGGCAATGGCCGCCTTTTTGTGGACGAGCGCACACTGTGGCCAAACGGGCAGTTCGTGATCGGTCTGCTCGTCGTCAACACCAAGTTCCTCAAGGCTCACCCCGATCTGGTGAAGAATTGGATTCGTGCCAACGTCGAGTTGACCGACTGGATCACCGCCCATCCGCCCGAAGCCAAGAAACTCTTGAACCAACAGATTCAAGCTGAAACCAGCAAGGCGCTTCCTTCCGCCGTCCTCGACGAAGCGTTTTCCCGCATGCAGGTCACCTACGACCCGCTGCACAACGCGCTCACCACCGCCGCCCAGCAAGCTTTTGAAGACGGCTTTCTCGGCCG